>DASVBA010000354.1:0-6381 GCA_036376095.1 Chryseolinea sp. | reverse complement strand
TAGGAAGAAAATTAAGGTTATCAGGATAGGCACGTCTGGCTCACTACAGGAAGACATTCCGCTTGATTCATATCTTGTCACCGACTATGCTGTCGGATTCGATAACCTTATGAACTTCTACAATCTCGAGATGAATTCATTCGAGGAAAGTCTCGCGAAGGATATTCAGAAAAAGACAAAGATCTCGTTCACCCCTTACGTTGTAAGAGGCTCATCATTACTGAGAAAACAATACGCCCTCGATTTGCAGGTAGGAAATACGATCACGGCGCCAGGTTTTTATGCGCCACAGGGACGAGAGATACGCCTGCCGTTAAAGTATCCCAAGATGCTTGAGGACCTTGGCAAGTACCGTATCAAGTCGAGTGACTTTCAGCTCACGAATTTCGAAATGGAGACCGCAGGTTACTACGCTATGGCGCGTTTACTTGGCCACGAAGTATTAAGCGTTAATGCAATTATCGCCAATCGCGCGACGAGCAAATTTTCCAAAGATCCGAATAAGGTGGTTGATGGACTGATAAAGAAAATTCTCGGCTGTATCTGACGTTGTTGTGTTTCCTTTCTCTTATTCGATCCTCAATCCACCTGATTGTTGATTGTTGATTTATTGATTATTGCGTGTTTTCGGAACCGATCATTTTCCGGTATTGACAACAGCTTATGTGAATGCTGTCATGCTTGCGGCAGGCAAGTAATATTCAATAATCAATAAGTCAATATTCAAGGAGTTTCTGGAGCACAAAATAGCGCACGAACTTCAGTCCGTTAACAGATGTCAAGGTCGGTTACGACGCAAGACGAATCTAAACGTTCGTGGAGCTATCCATCCGCATGATGTGTTTGCCGGCGGTGAAAGGTTCATTGTTGTAGAATCCTGACAGGATGCGGTGGGCAATCTGCTCAATGATCAACTCCTGGTCGGTTTTTCCTTGTTTCCCTTGCCAGAAGATCCGGTTCGGATGCCGTTTCATATCCTCCACGTAACCTTTCGCACGATCGTACTGCTCGTCTGTAAAAGTTATAGTGAAACAGGTTTTTACTTTTTGTGTGTCCATAGCGTGTAGATAATTCGCAATAGTTATGCCATTTGGATTGTTCACTAATTATACACAAAATACCGGGCCGAGGTCAATACCTTGACCGCGAACGGGCAAAAGTGTTCGTAGCCGAAACGCCGGCTTGGGTGAGAAATCCCTGGTTTTACCCTCGAAAAATGGGCTGTTTTAGCCCCTCCGAAGAGCGTCGCAACTGAGTGGGTAGAGTCAGGATTTCCGCACGGGTTTGCGGAGAAAAACTTTCTATATTATAGCGCTTTGAATCGCTACGGACCATGAATTGCTTTATATTCATTCTTCGATTTGCTGACGATGAGAAACATCAATTCTTTTAGACTATCATTAGATTTGCCGAAGATGAGAACCATCAATTCTTTTAGGCTTTCCAATGGCATCCGGGTGGTGCATCAATATATACCTACGACAAACATCGTACATTGCGGCATTTTCCTGGGGGTTGGCAGCCGTGATGAAACGCCCAAAAATCAGGGTATAGCCCATTTTTGGGAGCATATGGCGTTTAAGGGCACGAAAAAGCGCACATCCATTGATATAATCGAAAGTCTCGACAGTATCGGCGGCGAGTTGAACGCCTTCACCGACAAGGAAAAAATCGTGTTTTATGCCTCCGTGAGAGACCGCTATTTTGAACGCGCCGTTGACGTGCTCACTGACATAACTTTTAAGTCCACTTTCCCGGCCAAGGAGTTGGAAAAAGAGCGTGGCGTTATCCTCGAAGAAATGTCGATGTATTTTGATAGCCCCGACGATTCCTTACAGGATGAACTTGAAGCGCTCATCTTCAAGAATCATCCGCTGGGAATGAACATCCTGGGCAGTGAAGAGACGGTAAAAAATTTCAGAAAGAAAGACTTCGTTTCGTTTTTTGCAGAGCATGCCGATAGCAGGAAGATCGTATTCAGTGTTATCGGAAATGTTACTCTTGACGATGTAGAACGCATGGCGCGAAAGTACTTTGAGCGCAATCCAATGTTCAAGTCAAACGCAAAAAGAAAGAAGTTCCAGGTATACAAGCAGGAAGAAAAGATATTGCAGCGCGAAGTCAAGCAATCGCGGTGTGCCATCGGACGCGACGCTTATCCTTTGCTGCATGAAAACAGAATTCCATTCTATGTGATGTCCAACATCATCGGTGGGCCGGGAATGAATTCGAGACTTAGCATGTCAGTTCGGGAAAAACATGGGCTGGTGTATGCTATCGATGCAAACTATATGGCGTATAGCGATACCGGAATGTTTGCTATTTACTTTGGTACCGAGCCTAAGCAGGTGTCCAAATGTATGAAGCTTATCAACCGCGAGATGGAAAAACTTCGTCATAGACGGTTGAGCCCGTCGGAGCTCGCTTCCGCAAAAGAACAGATTAAAGGTCAGCTTGCGTTGTCGGAAGAGAATAATCTTGGACTGATGATCATGATGGGAAGAGCTATCATAGATCATGACCGTGTTCCGCCGTTAAAGGAGGTTTTCGAAAAGATCGACAACGTAAGCTCATTAACGCTGCAATCTGTCGCCAACGAAATGTTCGATGAGACGAAGTTAAGTTACTTGTTCATGGAACCGGTTAGTAAGTAGAGAATCCGGAATGGAGATACTCAATGAAGACCTGCTGCATTATTCGGAGCAGCATACCACAGGCGAAAGCCCTTTGTTAAAGGCGATAAACCGCGATACCCACGCTAAAGTCTTGATGCCGCGGATGTTATCCGGCCACCTGCAGGGACGAGTGCTTTCCATGATCAGCAAAATGATCCAGCCAAAATTAATCCTGGAGATCGGCACGTACACGGGGTACTCCGCTATCTGTCTTGCGGAGGGCCTTGCGGCAGATGGAACGCTGATAACCATCGATATTAATGAAGAGCTGGAAGAAAAAGTCCGCACCTATTTTGATGAAGCCGGAATATCGGCGAAGGTGCAGTATCGTATTGGCGACGCGACAAAGATCGTATCCACGCTCGAAGGGCCATTCGACCTGGTGTTCATCGACGCAGACAAGGAGAATTATAGCCGATATTATGACATGGTGATCGACAAAGTGCGCGAGGGCGGCATTATCCTTGCCGACAATGTTCTTTGGAGTGGAAAAGTTTTACAGGCTAAACAAGATAAAGATACCCGTGCCATCGTTGAGTTTAATAAGAAGATCCAGCAGGATACACGGGTTGAAAATGTACTTCTTCCTATCCGCGATGGGATTTTAATGATAAGAAAACTATCTTTGTAGAACTTTTAGCTTATGAAAATATCATTAGCGCTATTTTTTGCTACCACCCTTACCGTAGCGGCGCAGACTCGGGAAGTTCCCCACAAAATGGACTTTGCCGGAATGACGCTCACGATCCGTGACGATGCCCGGAGAGAAATTCAGAAAGACGTAAACGCCCTGACACAGTCACCGCGTCATCATAACATCAAAGTAGAACGTGCAAAAACCTATTTCCCCATTATCGAAAAGGTATTCGAGGAAGAAAGGGTACCGGACGATTTTAAATATTTAGTGCTTCAGGAAAGCGCACTGATCGCTGATGCGGTATCTGTATCAAATGCTGTCGGCTTTTGGCAATTCAAGGACTTCACTGCAGTGGAGATGGGATTGAGAGTGGACAAAGAGATCGATGAACGATTGAATATTGTTTCGTCAACGAGGGCAGCGGCCAAATACATCAAGAAGAACAATTTCTTTTTCAATAACTGGCTCTATGCATTGCAGGCCTATCAGATGGGTGCTGGTGGGGTGATGAAGACCGTTGACAAAAATCAAAGCGGACTGAAGCATATGGAAATTACCAGCAGCACGTATTGGTATATCAAAAAGTACCTGGCCCATAAGATAGCATTCGAAGAAGATGTAAAGGGCAAGGGCCAGATAGAGGTGGTCTCTTATGAAACGAGGAGCAAAAAAGAGTTGTCGGATATTGCAAAAGAGGTGTCCGTGGACGAAGCAGCGCTGAAACAATATAACAAGTGGGCGAAGAAAGGCACGATTCCGGATGACAGGACCTATACGGTAGTTATTCCCGTTATCGGGGATCCCGGAAGTATTAAGGTGCCCGCATCGGCGGAGCCAACCAGAGACGCAAGAGTAGCGGACGCAACAAAAGCCACTACGGGCACGTTCGTAGGGTCTGCGAAAGGAGCTCGCATTAAAATCAACGGCATCGCTACCATAAAAGCCAACGCTGCTGAGACTCCCGCGCAATTGGCAAAGCGTGCCGGGGTAGATCTTTCTGATTTTCTTAAGTGGAACGACATTTCCATTAGTGATCGCATAGAGGCAGATCAGTATTACCTTCTTGGAAAGAAGCGTGTGAGGGGAAGCGAAGCGTACCATAAAGCAGTCGCCGGAGATAACCTCTGGAAAGTCAGCCAGCAGTACGGAGTGCAGATGAAGAAACTCAAAAAATACAACCGCATGTCCAATGAGGGGCCCTTTGCCCCGGGAGCGACGATCTGGTTGGCTTCCGTCAAGCCGAAGGATTCCGAAAAAGCGCTGAGTTCGGCCGACATAGTACAGGTTGATAACGCGCAAAGTTTTTCATGGACAGCGACGCCGGCAGCCACCGAGGAGGTCCAGGCTCAGGCCACCGTTTCCCTGAAACCAATTGTTGTAACGACACCAGTTGTCGAAACAACGGGGAAAGAGACCCTTAAAACGACAGATTCATTAGAAACCATACAAGCCAATACTACCGTTGCTGACACAGTAGCCCAGACTGCGGCGATTACGGTGATATCCCCGCCCGCTAATAACAAAGACGAGCACGTTGTTGAGGCTGGCGAAACTTTGTATGGAATTGCTCAGATTTATAGTCTTGAGGTTATGGATTTGGTGCGATGGAACAACTTAAATTTGCAGGATGGTATCAGACCAGGTCAGGTGATCAAGCTAAAGGAAAGTCAACCTATAGAAACGGATCGTGCCGCTTCTCAAAAAAATATCGAAATTGTACACATGGTTAAGTCCACGGATACACTTTACAGCGTTGCACGTAAGTACAACGTCACAATAAAGGAACTTATGGAGTGGAATAATAAGAAGGATTTCACACTTGCTGTGGGCGAGAAGTTGACGATAATAAGTAAGTAAAGTGTAGTTTTTGGCGTTTTCGGGCATTTTATTACCTCCCTCTGTGAAATTAAGCCAATACCATGTCAGATATCCCCGCAAAAAGATATTTTTGTAGTTACTGTGATTAAGAAAGTCGCCCGATTTATAGATTATTGATGCAAACTGAAACGAAAGCCATTGACCTGGTAATGCTTGTTGATGATAATGATACTGATAACTTTATCAGCAAGCGTATCATAGAAATTACAAAGTTCGCCAAAAGAGTTGAGGTGAAAGGTTCCGGAAAGGCCGCTTTGGATTATCTCCGTGAGAATCAAAACAATCCCGAAAACCTCCCAAGTCTAATTTTCCTCGATATTAATATGCCTATCGTTGATGGCTTTGTATTCCTCTATGAATTCGAAAAATTCAATGAGGTTGTACGAAATAAATGTAAGGTCATCATCCTTTCAAGTTCCGATAACAAACGCGATATCGATAAAATCGTAAATAACAATCACGTTATCAAGTTCATAACCAAGCCGCTAACAGAAGTGGCCCTTGACGAGATCAAGCTTAACAATATTTGATTTCCTTGGTCGGATTTTTGACGTATTTTCAGTCAAAAATCTGAACAAGAATATGAAAAGACTTCTCGCACCGCTCGCGCTGAGCCTGCTCTACTTATGCCTCCCTCATGCAGGCCAAGCTCAGTTTGTTAAGCCGGATACCTTATCACACTGGAAGAAAAAACTGGTGTTCAATCTTAATATCAATCAAGCCGCTTTTTCATCCAACTGGAAAGCCGGGGGGATAAATTCAATCGGGCTTAATAGCCTTTTTAACTACAGCTTCAATTATTCGAAGGACCGCATCTCCTGGGATAACACTATCGATCTGCTATACGGTTTTGTGAATAACGAGGGACAAGGCTACCGCAAATCGCTGGACCGTATTTTTCTGGATACCAAGTATGGGTATAAGTTGAACGATAAGTGGGGATTATACACCTCATTGAACTTTCTTTCTCAGTTTGCTGAAGGGTTCAAGTATGAGAAGGACGCCAACGGCGTCGAGCAGGAAATCCTCATCTCCGACTTTTTAGCACCCGCGTATATCACTTCTTCCTGGGGAGTGGAGTATCATCCTGTCGAATATTTCTTTGTTCGATTGTCTCCATTCTCGCCGAGGGTAACAATTGTCAAAGATCCCGAAAGATTCATCCCGTCGGTGGATCCTGTAAGTCCGTAT
>DASVBA010000336.1:0-4277 GCA_036376095.1 Chryseolinea sp. | reverse complement strand
AGCAGGGGCACGTTACAACCGCCATTTAAAACCCCTCTTACCGAAAACCCGACGTTAATGCATTTTTATGAAGCCGCCCAAAGAGGTGACTCATTGTTCGTAGAAGAAGTAGAAGGAGAAGCATTGGCTGAGCTGTACCGGTATTTGGGAAGCCTTCTTGTTTCGCAAGGCATATCCTCTGAGGTCAGGACTCCGGGTTATACTCCACCCACCTACCAGATAAATCATGTTGCATACTTTTCGTATGGGTATCTTCTGTTCGTAACCTATAAAAAATATCCGGAAGCCCATGAAATCTTTAAAAGGTTTGCCAAAGTGTTTGAACAAACCTATACCCGCTTTCTCGATCTGGAAAAGGCAGAAGCACAGGTCCGCGAATCGCACATCGAAGCATCACTCGAACGCGTGCGAGGTAAAACGATGGCCATGCACAACAGTCAGGATGTCGGAGATACGGTGGCCACGGTGTTTGATGAACTGTTGAAGTTAAATATCAAAACCAATCGCTGTGGAATTCTGATCTTTAGCAACTCTACGGATGCCGAAGTATGGACAGCAAAGTCAGCTCAATCTGAAAAGGTTAACCTGATAATCGGGCATCTGGATGTGACAAGACATCCTATGCTGACCATGGCCCGCAATTCGTGGAAAAATAAAGAAACGTCTTTTACGTATGAGTTGATCGGTGACGACCTGGTCGACTATTATGGGATGATCAACAATCAGCCTGATTATCCAATGCGTGTCAATATGGAATCGTTGCCCTCCAAAGAAATTCACACGGAATTCTACTTTCCGGACGGGGCGGTGTTCGCATTTACGTCCGATCCCATTGCACCAGAAGACACTCAAATTTTTAAAAGGCTGGCAAGTGTCTTTGGTCAAACCTACCGACGTTATCTGGACTTGCAAAAAGCCGAGGCGCAGGCACGCGAAGCGCAGATAGAGACAGCGTTAGAACGCGTCCGAAGCAGAACCATGGCCATGCACGAGTCAAAAGAAATTGCAGATATCGTGGGCAGGATTTTTAAAGAGCTTACATTACTTGATGTCACTTTAAACAGAGTACTTATCTGGATATTCAACCCCGGCGAAAGATATCTAAGCTGGTGGTCTGCCAATCCTGAGGAAGAAACTAACGCCGAAAGTTATAGAGTAGATTTTTTCGAACATCCCGTGTTCTTATCTTATTATGAGGCGTGGCAAAAAAGAACACCATTACTGTTGTACACGCTTGCCGACGAACTCAAAGAATCCTGGGAAGACCACCTTTTCACGCACACGGAACTGTCAAGGTTACCGAAGGCCGTACGGGACGGCATGCGTTCAGAAAGAAAAATCTTCACGACCAGCGCGATCAGCGACTATGGGCTGTTGATGGCCGGTTCTTTTGAACCATTTTCCGATGAAGTCAATGATATCATTCAGCGTTTCGGCCGCGTATTCCAGCAATCTTATACACGGTATCTGGATGTTCAAAAAGCGGAAGAACAGGCACGTGAAGCAACCATTGAAGCGTCCCTCGAAAAAGTGCGGGGCAAAGCAATGGGCATGCACGACAGTAAGGATTTGGTTTCTACTGCGAGCCTTGTATTTACTGAATTGAAAAAGCTCGGGATCAACACCTTTCGCAGTGGTGTGGGATTACTAACGAAAGAAAACCGTAACGTAAAATTGTATTCCGCGGCTTCGTCGGAAGAAGGAGGCAGCTTTACAGTAGTAGGCTGGGCCGTGCTCGACCACCATCCGGTACTTTCCAAAACATACGATAGCTGGGTCAATAACGAAGACTACTTTCCGCTACTGAAAGGTGAAATGTTGAAAAGTTATTACGAGAAAGTTGTTGCTACGTTCAATGTGCCTGTTGAGCAGTCAGAAGGTTACGAACAACATGGATATTTTCTTCCTTTTTCAGAAGGTATGTTTTATGGCTGGTCAGAGAAGCCCTACACTGAAACACAAATCAAGATCCTGCATCGGTTTAGAGGAATTGTGGATCTCACCTTCAGGCGGTACATGGAATTACAAAAATCGGAGGAGAATGCAAGGGAGGCCATACGCCAGGCATCGCTCGATCGGGTACGGGCAGAGATTGCCTCCATGCGTACTACTTCAGACCTGGACCGTATTACTCCGTTGATCTGGAAAGAGCTCAACATATTAAGTATACCTTTCGTACGCTGCGGAGTATTTATCATGGACGATTTACAGCAGCTAATGCATACGTTCCTTTCTACGCCCGAAGGTGAAGCAATTGCCGCGTTCCATTTGCCTTACCAAACTCCTGGAAACACTGGTGAAATCTTAAGTCATTGGAAGAACAAACAAATGTATATCAAACACTGGGATGAAACTGCGTTCAGTGAACTGGGTGAACTGCTGGTGCAACAAGGGGCGATACCTTCGAAGGAAGTTTACATGAATACAGTACCCGTGGGCGGAATTCATTTGCATTGTCTTCCATTCCTGCAAGGCATGCTATACGTAGGGAACACGTCTCAACTGCAGGATAGCGATATTCATTTGATCCAGTCCGTCGCCGATGCATTCTCCACTGCTTACGCACGTTATGAAGACTTTAACAAACTCGAGTCCGCGAAAGCGCAAATTGAAAGAACGCTTACAGACCTGAAACAGACTCAAACCCTTCTTGTGCAATCTGAAAAAATGGCTTCGCTGGGTGAGCTCACCGCCGGCATTGCCCACGAAATTCAGAACCCGCTGAACTTTGTCAATAACTTCTCAGAAGTGAGCAACGAGCTGCTGTTGGAAATGAAAGAAGAGCTGCAAAAAGGCAACTACAGCGAAGTTCAGACGATCACGGATGACATCAGGCTAAACCTGGAAAAAATTCTACATCACGGTAAACGGGCTGACGGAATTGTAAAAGGTATGTTGCAGCACAGCCGTAGTAGCAGCGGCGTGAAAGAACCCACCGACATAAATGCATTAGTAGATGAGTATCTACGCCTTGCCTATCATGGCTATCGCGCGAAAGACAAGTCGTTTAATGCTTCCACCATTACGGACCTGGATAAAAACATCGGGAAAGTAAACGTTGTGCCGCAGGATATCGGCCGCGTTGTCCTCAACCTGATCACGAATGCGTTTTATGCCGTTACCGAAAAACAAAACAATACCACGGCAGCATATCGACCCACCGTTTCTCTAAGTACTAAAAAGGTTAATGGCTGCGTGTCAATTTCAGTGAAAGACAATGGCAAAGGCATTCCACCAAAAGTATTGGATAAGATCTTTCAACCCTTCTTCACCACCAAACCAACGGGGCAAGGAACGGGACTTGGATTGTCGTTAAGTTATGATATTGTTAAGGCACATGGAGGCGAGTTGAAGGTTGAAACGAAGGAAGGTGAAGGAAGCGGGTTTATAATCCAATTACCAATTAATTGAAATGAAATGAGATTAATAATTTTGGTTATTATTTTCAGTTTGTTGGTTCAAAAAACAAACGCGCAACCGCGGATGCTATCCATTGATAGCCTCAAAAGGCAACTTGAGATAACCAAGCATGACACTTCACGCGTATTGCTACTCAAGCTACTTGGAACACAATATCTCGTATCACAACCAGAAATCTCCAAAGGCTATTATCAGGAAGGTTTGATACTCTCGCGAAATCTGGGTTATAAAAAAGGCCAAGCCGATTGTATGCGGTTTATCGGCAACGTGCTCAAACGACAGGGGCAATATCCGGAGGCCCTCGATAATTTCTTCAAAGCGCTGACGCTAAGTGAAAGTATTGGCGATTCGGCGGGAATTTCCGCGGGGCTCGGTCATATTGGCGACGTTTATAGCGAACAAGGTGATCATTATAAGGCGAGACACTACTTCTTCAGATCAAAAAAGATAGATGAGACAACCCATAATGATTTTGAGTTGATTCTTATGCTAATGAACATCGGCAAGAGTTACCAGAGGCAAGACATGCGCGATTCAGCGTTCTTGTTCCTCAATCAGTGCTACAAATTATTAAACGAAAAAAAAGTCTATTTCTGGTCAGACAATTTGTTTACAACCCTGGGTCAACTAGAAGCGTCTGACGGGAAGGATGCTGAGGCACTGGTCTATTTTCGAAAGAGCATTCCCTACTCTATTACAAAAAGCGCTCACGCCAATTTGAGCGATACATATCAGGGCATTGCCGCTTTGTACAAAAAATCAGGACAAACAGATTCCTGTATCTACTATGGGCAAAAAAGCTTTGCTTCAGCGCAGAAAGTGAATTATCTGAAAGGAATTTTGGCCGCAAGTCAATT
>DASVBA010000329.1:0-6522 GCA_036376095.1 Chryseolinea sp. | reverse complement strand
AATTGATCTTATAAAGAAGTCCGGCTTCAGTGTGCTGATGCCTCCATTTGACGGAGAGTTGCTTGAACTTCGCCAAAAGCACATTGAGAATCTTCGAAATCTTGACGGCGCTATCATTTACAAAGGTAAAGTGAATGATCATTGGGTAAGAATGAAAGCCCTTGATCTGTTGAAAGCCCCCGGATTCGGAAGAAAGAAACCTATTCTTGGAAAAGCGATCGTTACCTCATCAGGGACCTTCGATAATCCCGAACCTTTCAAAAGCCAAAACCTTCGCGTTATACAGGGAGATGAGACACAATCGCTCGAGTCGGTACGCTCCTTCCTTGAGGAATTCAAAGCATAAACGCCGGCGAGGCCTGTTGTCAATAACAGCTGATCTACGTTTGCCACGCATGGCATACACCGACTCCTATAGCGCTTGGGGCTATGCGCACATGGCCAAAAAACCTTAAAAATCAAAGATTTATATAATTTCTAAGCCTTTTGGAGGATACTATTACTTATTCTATTTTTAGCGGCTAAACAACCACCCATCCGGTACATGGAAATTTTCCTCCACGCAGAGGCATGGCTCGCGCTCCTGACACTGACGTTTTTTGAAGTAGTTCTTGGTATTGATAACATCATTTTCATTTCCATTGTCTCAAACCGTTTACCGATTGAAATACGGGCCCGGACCCGGAACATGGGATTGTTGCTTGCCATGGTGGTGAGGGTCCTGCTGCTCCTTACCATTACCTGGGTAATGAAATTTAAAGAAGCACTGTTCACTATCCCGAGTACATGGATCTTTCAGGAAGAGCTTCCGATAAGCGGCCGCGACCTCATTCTCATTTTTGGTGGTCTTTTTCTTATCGCAAAGAGTACACGTGAGATCAATCATGAAATGGAAGGCGAAGACGATACGATTGAATCCTCCCGCGGTGGAAAGGCGAACGTTGCCGGAATAATTGTACAAATAATTCTATTGGATATCATTTTCTCATTCGACTCGATACTTACGGCAGTTGGTCTTACCGAACATGTGATCATCATGATCATTGCTGTGGTACTCTCCATTGGAATAATGATCATCTTTTCGGGGGCGATAAGCAATTTTATCCATAGGCATCCGTCGATGGAGGTGCTTGCCTTAGGCTTTCTTATCCTCATTGGATTCATGCTATTCCTGGAAGGACTTCATAAAGAAGTACCGAAAGGTTATATCTATTTTGCGATAGTCTTTTCCATGATAATTGAAATGGTGAACATCAGGGTTCGAAATAGAAGGAAAAAAGCTAAAGAAGAATTCCATGAATAACGACGACTTACTTCGGTATCCGATTGGAAAATTCACCGCCAGGGATTCTTATTCAACGGAAGAATTGCAACACTGCATCGAGAGAATTGAAAACCTGCCCAGGGAAATTGAAAAGGTGATCAACTCGATGACTGTCAAACAACTTGACACCCCTTACCGCGAAGGCGGTTGGACGGCAAGACAGGTTGTTCATCACATGGCTGACAGTCACATGAACGCTTACATCAGATTCAAATGGAGCCTCACCGAGCCGACTCCGACGATCAAGGCATATGATGAAAAGGCATGGGCCGAAACACCTGAAACAAAACTTGATCCGGTCATTTCCATCGAGTTATTGAAGGCGTTGCATGTCAAGTGGACTGCTTTGTTGAGAAGACTTTCGCCGGCTGATTTTCAAAAAGAATTTATGCACCCGGATACCAAAAAATATATGCGACTTGACAGGATCACAGCTATGTACGCATGGCACGGTGAGCATCACTTTGGGCATCTTAAGATTGTGGCAAACAGGTCATAATTAAATCCGCTTGGTATTCTCTTATAACAGACCAGCATTTCTTTTTTCGGCGCATCTTGAAACGATCTACCCTGCATTACTAAGGAAGGTTGCCGGTGTCGTTTATGATCGCGAAAGAATCCAGACACCAGATGACGATTTCCTCGACCTTGACTGGCTCCGGCAGGGTGTGGAACGAGTTGTGATCATTTCACATGGCCTTGAAGGCAATACAAGCCGTGCCTACATGAAAGGCATGGCTCAGGCCTTTTACAATCAGAACTTTGATGTGCTCGCATGGAATTTTCGGGGATGTAGCGGTGAAGTGAATAAGCAACTGCGCTTCTATCACAGCGGCGCAACGGACGATTTGGATTGTGTGGTCGAGCATGTGATCAGAAGGGGATACAAAGAAATCTATCTCGTTGCATTCAGCCTGGGGGCTAATATGATGCTAAAATATCTTGGCGAAAGGAATCCACGACCCGAGATAAAAAAAGCGGTTATGTTCTCAGTACCAATGCATCTTCACTCGAGTTGCCTTAAAATTTCAAAGGCTTCCAATTGGATTTACTCCAATCGTTTTCTTCGTAGTCTTAAAGCAAAAATTATCGCGAAGTCGCTTATCCGAACAGAGCTGGATCTAACGGGTATCCAAAAAATAAAAACCCTAATTGATTTTGATGATCGATATACTGCTCCCTTACATGGCTTTATTGATGCGGTTGACTACTATCAGAGATGCAGCTCGATTAATTTCGTTGAGTCAATCAAGACTCCGACATTGATAGTGAACGCACAAAATGACCCGTTCCTTAGTGAGGCATGTTACCCGCATCAGCTTTTAAAGAAACATGCCTTCGTAAAATTTGAAGACCCAGGATTTGGTGGCCACGTCGGGTTCGCCCAATTCACCAAAAATGGTTTATATTGGTCGGAGGAGCGGGCATTGTCGTTTATTACGACTGAATAGAATTCTGTTTTGGCACAACCACAGGAGGTACACCTTTAACTGATGATCGATCGATATAGCATAGCTGCGCCGAAGGCAAAGATCCATGACAGGTTTCAGTCGGATGTGTTGGATAACTACGCTCCAAATTACAATGCGTCTCCAACCCAGCTTCTACCAGTGATCATGCACACTTTTCCGAAGGGTGTATCGACATTTTATTGGGGAAATCTTCCGAAGTGGTCCAAGAATAAATCATTGTCAGAAAAGATCATTAATATTCACGCTGAGAGCATCCTGGAAAAATCTGCGCTTAAGCGAGGGATGATGAAGAACCGCTGCCTGATTCCTGCAGACGGGTTCTATGCGTGGAAGAAAGTTGGAAAGAAAACCACTATTCCTTATCGATTTGTTCTAACCGACAATGACTTGTTTTCATTCGCTGGTATATGGGAAGAATTCGAAGACGATGACGGCAGCGAGCTGCACACATTTTCTATAATAACAACTCCTGCCAATGCGCTCGTTGCAACCGTCCAGGAAAGAATGCCAGCAATATTAACTCCCTCAACGGAAAAGATCTGGATGGATCGCGATAGCAGTGAATCCACGTTGATGGATTTACTAGCGCCGTATCCCGCCGAAAAGATGAGCTATTATCCCGTGTCGCCTAGAATTCTCGACAGCACTATTAACGTACCTTCCCTGATCATTCCCACTCCCCCGGCTGACCAGTTCGGCAACCTGACACTTTTCGATTAGAGAAGTTTGAATGTCTAAGAGCCAGAATCAGAATCCATCATCCTCTTCTTCCTGCTCTTTTGGGGTATCCCCGTTATCTATTTTGGGTTTTTTCTCTTTCTTTTTCTTCTTTTCCTTTACGGGTTTCTCCTCTTCAGGACCAACCTCAGCGGTCTTTTCCTTTTTCTTAAACAGTCCTCTTTTCTTCTTAGGTTCTTCCTGTACCTGCTCCTCCGTTGGCTGTTGCTCGTCTTCATCAACATAGTCGAAGTCGTCCTCCGGTTTAGGTGTGACTGGTATAGCCGTAGAATCAACAGCGTCCTTCTTCTTCCGTTTGAAAAGGTTCTTGAAAAATCCTTTCTTCTCCTTCTTCTTCTTTGTCTCCTTCTGCTGTTCGGACTGTGCAACCCTTACATCGGGAAGGACAAGGTTCTTGCGCAGGTACCACATGTAATTATCCTGCTCAACATTAAATCTTACGTCGGCAACGCCATATTTAGGAGTCTTTGACACATAACGTCCTGATGTTTCATCGTAGACAGCACTGTCTGGTGTATTGTACTTTAATAATCGCACCTCCTTATCTTTAGAGATGACATAGACGCTGTCTCCGACTGCTTGCGTTGTATCCTGGGGTACATCAACGATATAGGTACTGTCAATGACAGAACGGGCAGCGAGATCAAGTTCAGCACCGGGGACCACGCCATCTTCACCCATTAGTCCCTCTTCACCGACTTTCATCGAGTCAGGTAGAACGGGATTGACGTCTTTCATAGCCACCGTCTGCATGCTTCGCAGTTTTTTGCGATATGAAACCGGTTCGGCAATCAGGTACTTTGTCTTACTGGCCGTAAGCATCTTCGGAGTAGAGTCTTCCTGAAAATAGCTGAACTTTTTCCGCAGTTCCTCCTGGTCGTAAATGTAAGCGCTTTGATACGCAGGGCATATCAATCGCTGTGTACAGGCGCTGAGGAGTAGGCTAAGACTAAGTAATACAAAAAATGGCCTTGCCATGAATAGGGTAAATCGACCAAAAATAGGGAATATTTTTAAAAATATTCTCCTGTAACCGATTGATTGTCAAATTATATGAATCTAACGCTGATTTGAGGCTTTTAGTGAGTTGGAACGCCTATAAATGACACGCCCTGTCGACAACCGGACCAAAGAACTGGTTAAGCAGAGAACAGATCATTTCTCATGCTTGCGGCTTAAGACGTGCTAGAATACGTTCAGTTTTCGGATTTAGCGATTGTTGCATAAGGAGAACAATCTCCATATCCCATACAAAGGCCAGGAAATATGGAGTCCGGAAGTGCGATGGGAATCGGCAAAGACAAGATAGCTATAGCGATTCCAACCTGGCACGGATGCTCTTGCTCAGACCTGACTTTACCAGGTCGTATGAATTGTCGATCCACTGGCGAATCAACTTATCTGGAATTTTACCATCTACAAGAACAGTAATCCAATGCTTCTTATTCATATGATAGGCTTCCTGAACAGAGGTGTATCGCTCTCTAAGTTCAATGCCCATCTCAGGATCGACCTTAAGGTTAATGCTGCTAAAGTCCTCCACGTCAGCCAGTGCGAACATCTTGCCCATTACTTTATAAACTAACGTATTCTCCCCGAAGGGAAACTCTTCAGTGACCCCTTTCTTAGAAATACAATGACTCCTGAATGATTCAGTGTCCACTTACAAAAATCGTTTCAGGATAAGAAAGATTACTCCAAGAAGAAAAACAATGATGGATATGCGGTTTATCCCGTGCATCATTTTAATGTTTATGTTCGAAGGTCTGGAAGGATCCTTCTTCCGGAAAAAATATCCTCCTACTTCACCGAGAGTAAAAAATTCTTTCCAACCGTTTTTTTTTGACTTACCGTCAGAGACACCTTCGTTCGGCTCTATGTTTTTATCTGGATCCATAGTTTTGTCATAGTCTTCTATTGTAGAACCCTCAGTTCCCAGGATTAAGTTCCGGATCGATCCAGTCTCCGTGTTCATGGATCAGGTTGATTAATTCATCAACGGCTTGTTCCGTGGGTACATTTTTCCTGACAACTTCTTTGCCTTTGTAGAGTGTGATACGGCCCGGGCCTGATCCCACATAACCGTAGTCGGCATCGGCCATTTCACCGGGACCATTAACTATACAACCCATTATGCCGATCTTGACACCTTTGAGGTGGCTTGTGCGAGCCCTGATCTTTCCGGTGGTTTCCTGCAGATCAAAGAGCGTCCGCCCGCACGAGGGACACGAGATATACTCTGTCTTAGAGATCCTTGTACGTGTAGCCTGCAGGATATTAAATGCTGTTTCGTTAACTTTTTTGTCGGGCCCACAGTTCACCGCCGCAATAAAAATTCCATCGCCCAGCCCATCCACAAGCAAACCGCCAAAGTCAGTAGCTGCGTAAAGTTGCAGATGGTCCAGTGAAATATCCTGATAGGCTCTTCCTATTATTACGGGGACATCACATTGCTCATTCATCAACGTAACGAAAAGCCTGCGTTGCTCCGCCATACCGTGTTCGTTATAGGTATCGATAAGCATAACCGCAGTAGGATCTTTTTTTAGCTTGTCTATCAGGACATGATTCACATCTTCAATGCATGCATAAATAAAATTGGCCTTGTCGGACAATTCAACTCCTGAGATATACTGTTCCGCCCGAATGAATGGATAGGAACGGTCTTTCGCACGCTGTGTTAGCCAGGTGCGGTGGTTATATATCAAACCCAGCGTACCTGGAATCTCAAAGTCGATAACCCCGTCGCCAAGAAAAATAAAATCACACGCCATGTCCGTTATGTTCCATTTGTCCAACTTCACGGAATATTGATATCCAAGCGCAAAAAGAGAAGCCGGTGTAATCTTTTCCTTTGATGAGAAATCCGCTACCACCCGGGGCACATGATGTTCTCCTCCGATGTTCAGCACCTGACGTGTACTCCGACGGTTGTATTCAAATGGGGTAATTGGATAGGTGACTATTGGCGCAATAGGTTTGTGGCCT
>DASVBA010000325.1:0-4724 GCA_036376095.1 Chryseolinea sp. | reverse complement strand
TTACCCATAACAACAGCCTGCGGAAACACACCGATCGAATCAAAACCCGTATCCGGTCCCAACTCGCGCATCATTCGGGTACTGTTGTTTCGAAGCGCTCCAAGATGGAATTGTTGCACCCATCCTTTCTTATGGTACATCCGGCAGACATTGATAAGAACGGCACTCTTAAAGATCGTAACTTCCTCCCCATCCAAAACTTTTCCCGCCAGCAACTTGGTAAAAATAGACGGCGCTCTCTTTTCTGACTCCGGATGAAAGTAGAGTGTTTCCAATCCGTGGTCGGATGCGCGGCAACCCAATTGATGAAACACATTCACACGATTTTGCAGCGCTTGTATCAGATCGTCGAAAGAATTAATAGAGGTGCCAGCAGCCTTGGAAAGTTTGTCAACATAAGCCCTGTAGGTTTCAACATCTTCTACGGCAAACGATTTATCGGGACGAAATGTCGGCACCATTCGAAAACTTGACTCTTGCGTCACAAATTGTTTGTGATATTCCAGCGTATCGGTAGGATCATCAGTTGTGCAGACGATCTCTACATTGTTCTTTGCAAGGAGACTTTGCACGGCGAAATCATCCTGTTGAAGCATGGCGGTACATGAATCGTAAATTTCACGGGCTGTTGATCCGTCGAGCAGTGCGTTGACTCCGAAATAGTTTTTCAACTCAAGATGGGTCCAATGAAATAGGGGATTTCTCATTGTATAAGGAACAGTTTCAGCCCACTTCAGGAACTTTTCAAATGGAGGAGCATCACCTGTGCAGAAGCGTTCAGGCACACCGTTAGTTCGCATGCCACGCCACTTATAGTGGTCTCCTTCAAGCCATATCTCTGTAAGATTTTTAAACTTCCTGTTTTCGGCGATGTCTTTCGGCGAGAGGTGATTATGAAAATCGACGATGGGCATTTTTGCTGCATGCTGCTCATAGAGATACACAGCAGCGTCATTCTCCAGCAAAAAATCATCACTCAAAAAGGCTCTGGTTGTTTTTATCATACCCTAAGAATTAATTGTCGTTCATCATACTGATCCCAAGTTCTAACCCACGCAATTCAGCCAGGCCTCGCAGCCGGCCAATAGCGGAGTATCCGGGGTTTGTTCTTTTATTCAAATCGTCGAGCATCACATGCCCGTGATCCGGCCTGAACGGAATTGGCGTATCCCGCTTCTGCTGTTCTGCGATCAGCTCCTTCATCACGGCATACATGTCGGCATCGCCTTCAAGGTGATTCGCCTCATAAAAACTTCCGTCGTTATCCCGGGTGGTGTTCCGCAAGTGGACGAAGTTGATACGGTGTCCCAGTCTTCGCACCATTCCAGGCAGGTCATTGTCTGGTCGAACGCCATACGATCCTGTGCAAAAACACAATCCGTTGTTCGGAGAATTAAATGCATTGATTATTTGAACGGCATCCTTTTCCGTGCTCACTACACGAGGAAGACCAAGTATAGGGAACGGAGGATCGTCGGGATGAATAGCCAGCCTGACGCCAACCTCCTGGGCTACTGGTCCGATCGCGGCTATAAATTCGTACAAATGGCGGCGGAGTCTGGCATCATCAATTTCTTTGTATTCATCCAGAGCATTCTGAAACTTCTCCAACGTATAACCCTCCTCCGATCCAGGGAGACCGGCAAGAATATTCCTCGTCAACTGATCAATCTCATTCTGACCAACGGATTCAATGTACGCCTTCGCTTTCTTTGTTCTTTCCAACGAATAGTCTTTCGATGCTCCCGGGCGTTTCAATACGTAGAGATCGAATGCTGCAAACGCATTTGCGTCAAATCGTAATGCTTTTGATCCGTCTGCTACCAAGTAAGTAAGATCTGTGCGCGTCCAGTCGAGCACAGGCATAAAATTATAGCACACTATTCTTATGTCACTGGCGGCAAGGTTACGGATACTTTGTTTGTAGTTTTCTACAAACTTTTGATACCCGTCTTTTTGAAGCTTTATATGAACGTGGACCGGAATACTTTCCACCACCGACCATCGCAATCCTTTGGATTCAATTTCTGACTTTCTCTTCTGTATTTCTTCCGTCGTCCACAACTCACCATTAGGAACCTGATGTAATGAAGTGACTATGCCGGTCGCTCCTGCTTGTCTGATGTCGTCCAGACTGACAGGATCGTTAGGTCCAAACCATCTCCAGGTTTGTTCAAGCTTTCGAATTGGAGTGACGGGGTTCAATAGAATACAATTAAGTCCAATTAATCAGACACCACAAAAGACATTAAATCCTCCATCCACGGGTACGGTCACACCTGTTACAAATTTTGAGGCATCAGAACAGAGCCAAATCAGTGTTCCTATAAGTTCTTCCGGTTGTCCGAACCGGTTGAAAGGCGTCTGCCGGATCGCCGCCTCACCGCGGGCGGTGTAACTTCCATCCGGATTGGTTAGAAGTTTTCGGTTTTGTTCGGTAAGGAAGAACCCTGGAGCAATTGCATTTACTCTGATGCCTTCCCCGAACTTTTTCGCCATTTCGATCGCAAGCCAATGGGTGAAGTTATCGACTGCTGCTTTCGAAGCGGAGTATCCGACTACCCTGGTGATCGGCCTCAGCGAGGCCATCGACGCAATGTTGATTATTACTCCTTTTTTTCTCTTTGCCATTTCGTCGCAGAAAATTTTCGTCGGTAACACGGTGCCCGTCAGGTTGAGTGCGACTACTTTATCAAATTCGTCCATCTTCAAGTCGAAGAAATTTTGTTCCGGCATAATAACAGCGCCGGGTAAATTACCGCCTGCAGCATTGACAAGAATATCCAACGTCCCAAACTCGGCCATTACCTTTTCTTTAGCAGCCAGCAGGTCCGTTGCGTTAAGAACATCGGCTTTCACGAACATCGACTTCGACCCCTTGGCTTTTATGGATTTGACGAGTTCATCACCGGATTCTATTCTTCGACCCAATATGACAGTATTGGCCCCAGCCTCCGCAAGCCCGATAGCCATGGCGGTACCCAATACACCCGTACCGCCTGTAATCAGCGCAGTTTTTCCAGTCAGATCAAAAAGATTACTCATTTTCGTTTTTTACGGTATCAAGGCAAGGTTCCACTATACAATACTTCAAGAGTTGTGAAAGATTTCAAAGACAGATCTGAAGAAAAAGAATACGACCAATATTTAACTATGACCAAGCCCGTCAGATAAGATTTTCTTTCTTAAAACGTTCAGTAAGCTTTTCAAATGCCCCGGTTTCATCAAAACTGCTCTCAACCGCCGGGTGAGGACTCAACGCGTGATCCAGTTCTTCCAACTCATCCCTAAGCTTTGGACAACGGTCCAGCAGGAGGGCGAAACGATCCTCGTCTTTGGCACTTGCTTCTTTGCTCAAATAGCGCGCGATAACAGACCAATCCCCCATACTGAGTCTTTTCATTGCCTACTGTATGTAAAAAGACGAATTTGGGCGGTTGTACCCTGACCGAAATTGGATGAGCGTAAGGAATTTTACCTGAGTGGCATCGAATTGCGGAGATGCTTTAGCGCTCTTCCCATCTGTGTCTCAACTGTCTTGACACTGACCTGTAGAATTGTAGCTATTTCCTTGTATTTCAAGCCCTGGTCCCGGCTAAGTTCATAGATGAGTCGGCATTGCTTTGGCAGCCGGGCAATCGATTGCTCCATGCATGCCGTTAGCTCGTGAAGGACGAGAATTTCCTGACTATTGGCTGTGTCAGCGGGTAAATTTGTCGCATTCTCCAGGTCGCAGTGAATCTGCTTCTTGACTTTTCTCAAATGGTCATAGGCCTTGTTGCGCACCGATGTAAACAGGTAGGCCTTGGGAGATGAAATGATCAATCGATTACGATTCTTCCAGATGCTGTAAAAGACATCGCTCACTAACTCTTCGGCGACTTCTGACGACTTCACGAATTTTATACAAAACTGACAAAGCGGGTTATACATTTTCTTGAACAGGAGCTCGAATGCGAAGTAATCGTCGCCCTCAATTACTCGCATGATCAACGAATCGACGTTTGTTTCTTTGGTCGTCGGGATTCCCGGGAACTGGTTCGACTCGGATGCAGCGTTTGAACTAAAAAAATTCGCGATAGGTAAAGGTTGACTCATGTCGAAATCGTTTGAGCAGGATAATTTTAACACTTTTTCGCGATAATATGTCAATAGTACACTTCATGTTTTTCATAAATTTTTTCGAGCCCGTTCCCGGGAACGGTCCCGAAAATATTGTTAACTTCCTGCCAGCAAGACTTTACCCGACATGGACAAAAAAGCCGTTACGATTAAGGACATCGCCAGGATGCTTAACATCTCCAAATCCACAGTGTCACGGGCCCTTATCGGCCGCTCGGATATCCACCCAGAAACAAAAAGCAAAATCCTTCAGCTTGCCAATCAGCTGAACTATGAACCGAATACGCTTGCCATAAATCTCAAACAACAACGGACGAATACCATCGGCGTACTCATACCGGAAACCACCAATCGATTCTTCTCCAGAGCCGTGGGTGGAATACAAAAAGTTGCTGACATGGCAGGAATGAATATCATGATCTGTCAATCCAATGAATCCTATATCGCAGAGAAAAACAACCTTCACTCGTTGATGTCAAGCCGCGTGGATGGTCTGCTGATTTCTTTATCGCGCGAATCAGACCGTTCGGATCACTTCAAGCCAGTGATCGACAAAGGTATTCCTATGGTGTTCTTCGATCGCATCTGTGAAGACATCAATG
>DASVBA010000324.1:0-4309 GCA_036376095.1 Chryseolinea sp. | reverse complement strand
AAGGAGGTACTGAACCTGCTTCGTGGAATGTTTACAGCAAGCCGTTTAAACCATCGAAAGGGCAGACCCTAAAAGCCGTTGCCCAACGCATAGGCTTCGAGAAAAGCGCAGAAGTTCAACGAAAATTATAGAGTTGCCCTTGCGTCCTCCGCCGTTCACATTCACGCGCTCACACCCACACTGAAGCAAAAGCTTTTTATGCCAACGAAATAATTATAAGATGACCACGTCCCGTCAAACCCTTTTTCTATTGATTTTATTATCGATCCAACTACATGCTCAAACTATAACAATTCCAATCGAAACAGCCGATCATGCCATAGTCCTTCAAACAGACAAGAACAACCTGTTACGTACAGTTTATTTTGGCAAGCGGCTACTTTCGACTGCCGAATACTCAACTTCATCCAAGGTTAATCGCCTTGATGATGACAATGCGGGGATATACAACTCGGCCTATACCAGCGCCGGAACATGGAACCTCGCCGAACCGGCAATCCAGGTGAAACACTCAGACGGCAATACATCGTTGGAGCTGAAATATTCAACCCACAGTCAGGAGCAAATCGATCCAAACACATCACTTACAAAGATTGTGTTAAAAGACAATGTTTATCCCTTCCAGGTTACCCTGTTCTATAAATCGTGGAAGAATGAAAATGTGTTCGAACAGTGGACAGAATTGCAACACACAGAAAAAAAGCCCGTGTTGATGCAAAAGTATGCTTCTGCTAATCTGTATTTCGCGAACCATGACTTCTACCTGAGGACATTTCACAACATGTGGGCGAAGGAAATGCAGCCCGCCGAAACCAAACTTGAACGTGGCATGCGGTCGATCGATACCAAACTTGGAGCTCGTGCGATGCTGCTTCAGTCGTCGAATTTTATTGTTGGCTTTGATCAACCGGCGCAAGAGAGTGAAGGAGACGTGCTGCTGGGACAGATCGCCTGGAGCGGAAATTTTAAGATCGACTTTGAGGTGGATGCATATGAAAACCTGCGATTGATCGCCGGGATCAATCCGTTCGCGTCGGAGTATTCGCTTGCACCGAACCAGGTCTTCAAAACACCTTCGTTGATCTATGCATTGTCAGATAGTGGTACCGGTAAAGCAAGCAGGAACCTTCATTCCTGGGCGCGAAAGTATCGTGTGCTGGATGGAGAAGGTCAGCGGCTTACTCTTTTGAATAACTGGGAGGCGACGTACTTTGACTTTGACGAAACCAAGCTAACATCTCTATATAAGGATGCAAAGAATCTCGGCGTCGATCTCTTCCTGCTCGACGATGGATGGTTTGGCAATAAATATCCGCGCAATGGCGACAATGCAGGCCTTGGCGACTGGCAGGAAAACGTAAAGAAGCTACCGCATGGGATTGGCTACTTGATTCAGGAAGCGAAAAAGGAAGGCGTGAAGTTTGGCATCTGGATCGAACCCGAGATGGTAAATCCAAAAAGCGAGCTATATGAAAAGCACATTGACTGGGTAATCCGACAACCGGAAAGACCCGAAGTGTACTATCGCAACCAACTGGTGCTTGACCTGTCTAACCCTGAAGTACAGGATTTTGTTTTCGGCGTTGTGGACAACCTGTTTACCAAAAACCCGGAGCTGGCATTTATAAAATGGGACTGCAATGCGGTGATCTTTAACGCTTACTCTGCGTACCTAAACAAAAAACAGATCCCGCAGTCACATTTGTATGTCGAATATGTACGTGGACTTTATAATGTTCTCCAGCGTCTGAGAGTAAAATATCCAAAGGTTCCGATGATGTTATGCTCTGGAGGTGGTGGCCGTGGAGATTATGAATTGCTCAAATACTTTACAGAATTCTGGCCTAGCGATGACACCGAGCCCGTCGAACGAATTTTTATGCAATGGGACTACTCTTATTTCTTTCCATCTATAGTGACTGACAATCACGTCACCGATTGGGGTAAGCAGCCGCTTAAATTCCGCACAGATGTGGCAAGCATGGGGAAGTTGGGGTTTGATATCGTAGCGAGTGAACTAAGCGACGATGATAAACGCTTTGCCAGGGAGGCCGTTAGCAATTACAATTCATTCAAAAACATCGTATGGCACGGTGATCTCTATCGTCTCCTGAATCCGCACGAAAATGCAATCGCCTCGCTTATGTACGTCGACAACGTGAAAGGCAGTGCTGTAGTGTTCAACTATCTTGTCAATAATCGACAGCGCTTAACCGAGACGTTGAAACCAGTGAGGCTGGCAGGGCTTGATCCACAAAAGAAGTATTCAGTCAAAGAGCTCAATATTTATCCAGGTCGAAAATCACCTATAGATCCCACTGTCGTTTACTCAGGCGATTTTCTGATGAAGGTTGGAATAAACCCTGAGGTCAGCCTGTCGAGAACGAGCGTTGTCTTGCAAATAAAGGAAGAGTTATGAATTATGAGTTATGAGTTATGAGTTATGAGTTATGAGTTATGAGTTGTGAAAACTCATAAACAAACATCTATTTTGATACCTCGTTCTCAATTTCGCGTTCAACTTCGTTTTCCAATGCCTTGATCTCCGTCTTTTCCCGCTTAAGGTCTGTCCGGATCAATCCAAAAAGGCTCATGTAGATGTTTGCGATCCATACAACGGCAAAGCCCGAAATAATGTAACCTCTCCAGTCATCGAGCAGCAATTTGTACTCCGTGAGAAAAATGAACAGGGCGGAAACATAATGGCTGAAGCAATAATCGCATGTAAAAAGGTAGAAGAACTTTCTTTTTAGTATAGTAGCTCCGTTCTTGCTTTGATTGATGCAATATTCGCGCGGTTCCCTCAATATTTCCTCATGGGTGAATGTCCATGCAATGCACGCTACCGGTATAGCAAGCACGAATAGCCATTGTATCTGCATTTGAATGGTCATATATAAATAGGAGTCGCTATTAGTAAGGGACAGAGCCGGTATTCGGTCCCATGAACCCGCCCCAATAATCATTCGATGTTCTGAGATGTGCATTGGTTTCGGGCCAGTGGTCTTTATCGAAACCCGGAGCATTCATCAGCGTTTCTTTATTCTGATTGAGGACAAATCTTTCATTAGCGGGATCAACGTGTAACAGTTGATAAGGAATCGCAAAATACTTTTCACCAATTCCCAGGAAACCTCCCATTTCAACAACAACATACTCAATCTTGCCCCCCGTTAGGTCGAGCATGATATCTTTGATTGTCCCAAGTCGTTCTTCAGCGTGGTTATAAACTTTATCCCCGATCACTGACGAGGCCGTAAGAAACCTCAAAGGAGTATTCGCTTTGGCACCTTCATGATTTTCTCCTGAAAAATTATCCTTATCAAACTTATTCATTGTAATAAATCTTGGTTCATTGGCTTAGAACGCAAATCTGATACCATGTGGGTAAATTGCTACCCACCGTGCCATTACAGCGGGTAATGGTGGTTACTTCCCCAAAATGTGTTGATTTATTTACTCAATGCCGGGCTGAGCGATGGTCACAGTTTGGCACTTTTGCCACCGGTTCGTTTTCCGGCTTTTAAACCTGTCTTAAGTTTTGTCATGGTTTCACGCACAGCTACTTTGGGTAAGGTAGGGGAGTTCTCTTTCAGAAAGACCTGCAATTTTTCGCGATGGTTTTTTTCCATACTCCTCAATAACCATGAAATTGCTTTCGTGATCAGGATGGACTTTTCATGTTTTAACCGATCGACTGTTGCCAAAGCAAGATCTGCCATCCTTTCATCTTTGATGCTCCTGAGAGGGGAACAAAAAAGTACCAGTGATGCCCTTCGTTTATTTATGTTCTTGCTCTTTGAAAACCTTGTAATCAGAGATTTCCAACTCTTCCATTGCGCGGTGATCTCTGTAGTCGTGTACTTGCCGGTGCATACGGAGTCGATCTCGGCCCAGCCATCGAGATGGTCAAGCCAGTTGTCAAAAAGTTTTGGATCGAACTTTCGTTGGTCTTTTGTGGAATTATCGAGAAGAATTCCTGCCATACATTTTTCGGTAGATGATGGCGCCTTTACAAAGCATTCGATCAATGCGGCAAATTCAACTGCGCTCAGGTTGCGGTGAGCGCGCATCCAATCCTTCGCAATCTTTCGTAGCACGGGTGCGCTGATGGCGTACCGAGGGTGGTTATTTCCGAGATAGCTGTCGGAAAAAGTGTGCTTCGTGGGCCTTCCCGCGTGCTTTTGGATAGATTTTAGAATTGCAGCGTGGTATGCATTATCCATGAGACCGGAATTTTACTATTTTTCGGAAATTTTTTAGGCTCAAAAGAGTCGTATTGGAATGTGTTGGCTTAATCAAATCAATT
>DASVBA010000297.1:0-3412 GCA_036376095.1 Chryseolinea sp. | reverse complement strand
AATCAGCAACCATCTTGTCGTCGTTCTCACTCCACTCGCATGAAATTACGAGCTGGGGAATACCATACTTGTCCTTCAGTTCTGGATGCAGTCGAACGTGATTCTTTTCCAATGGAACACATTCCCCCATCATCCAGCTGCTAATGGACCAATTTCGCAATTGCGGATGAAGCAAGTTCTCCCTCAGCTGATCTCCAATCATACTTGTGTCGCCGGACCGGCCTCGTCCACCTCCAATTCCAATAGCATACCCTCTGAGGAAATCCATTTCCTGCTTACGAATATTTCTGAATCTTGGAATATAACTGTGACTGGGATTGCGTCCATCCGTCATTTTATCCTTGAACCCCTCGTATTCAGCATTAGCTCTTCCTCTATAATTATGCCATGAAATGTACTTGCCCAGCAATCCATTGTCATTTCCCAGTCCATTGGGGAACCTTGTCGACTTCGAATTCAGCAAAATAGCATTGGAATTCAGTGCGGAAGCATTCACGAAGATGACCTTGGAATAAAATTCCATCATTTCCATCGTCGTTCCATCGATGATCCTAACGCCGGTCGCGCGGCCCTTCTTGTCGTCATATATAATAGAGTGAACCACAGCATGGGGTCGCACAGTAAGATTGCCAGTCTTCTGCGCCCATGGTAACGTCGATGCATTGCTGCTGAAGTAGGCTCCAAACTGGCATCCTCTGTTACAAGCCGCCTGATTTTGACATTTATGCCTCCCCTGCTCGTTGTGAATCTGTTGAGGATCGGTTATATGAGCACAGCGGGCGTGTATTAAGTGACGATCGTTATAATTCTTTTGAATCGTTTCCTTGAAATAGTTTTCGATACAACTCATTTCAAAAGGTGGCATACATTCACTGTCAGGTAGTTCCGGCAGTCCATCCTTGTTGCCTGCAATACCTGCGAACTTCTCTACGTAAGCATACCATGGTTCCATGTCCTTGTAACGGATGGGCCAGTCAACGGCAAATCCATCTCTGACAGGGCCCTCATAATCAAAGTCACTCCATCGTTGAGTCTGCCGTGCCCACATGAGTGATTTACCACCAACATGATATCCCCTTACCCAGCGAAAAGGTTTCTCCTCGACAAACGGCTGTTCATCATCCTTGATGGCCCATTGCATGGTTTCTTCACGCATGAACCGGGCAAATTGATAGTCTTTGCGCTTTTCAAGAGGCACGGTACCCCTATACTCAAACTGCCACGGAGCTTTGCCTGCTGAAGGGTAATCTTTGATATGCTTTACATCACGCCCTCTTTCGAGAATGAGTGTCTTTAATCCTTTGTCACAAAGTTCTTTTGCAGCCCATCCACCGCTGGCGCCCGACCCTATTACGATCGCATCGTAAGTTCTTTTTTTTGTTGAATCAATCAAGAAGTTTGCCATAGAATCAAGCGTTTACATCCACACAACCGTAATAATGACCAGGAACGACTTTGTATTTCAAATAGTCAAGCATTACTTCTTTAGAGGTGTTAAAGCCTCTTATAGTTTCTGATTTCACGAGATCGAAAAAATCCTTTTCGCTTTTGTCTCCGGATGTAGAAAATGCCAGAAGCAGTTCCTGGCGCTGCTGTTGATCACATCCGGCGAATGCCTTGTTATACTTACTCTGGGAATTCTTATCAAGCTTTTGAAGTTGGTTCTTTAGGTTCGCCTGAACATCCTGATCGTAGCAATCCTGAAAAAGTTTTTGCAGGAATTTGTCCACGCCAACGCTCAGCGCACCAATAGAATTACCCGCGGGAATTATAGTATCTGCCACGCTTGCAAGTAGGTCCTGTTCGGGTAAAGTAAATGAGCTGTGAGGAATAATGAGCTTTTCCCTGCTCCATCCCTCTGCCCAGGCAGGAAGAGAGATCACTGCTCCCGACGCCGCCATCAACGTTTTTAAAGAATCACGCCTGTTCATAACAATGGTAATGCGATTTATGTTGATACTTTAAGTCAACTTGATGATAAGGTATCAAACAATAGCTAGCAGGAAAAGATAAATTTTATAAACGAGCGGCAAGGCTTATGGGAGGAGGTGCGGGGACGAGGGTATTGGGTATGAAGGATTGTGGGCGGGATGGGCTGCTTTGGAATAGGCGCGGATCTTTATCTCCTGATTTCCTTCAACAACAACGACCGCGCCTTCTCTTTACTCAACTTTCAACAACAGCTGGACTTTATCCAAATACGTGTCCCTGTCAGTTTCTTTGGCAAAGAAAGTAAGTTCGTAGTAATACCTGCTTTTGTCTTCGTATGCATCCCTTGCTTCAACAATGGCACAACCACGATACTCGATGGAAACATCCTTTTTTACCTTTCCGGTAACCGGATGCGGTTGGGTGTTGCGCACGGTGTCGGACTTGCAACCGTCAAATTGTAGCCCCAGCCTATGATAAAAAGCGCTGGAGAATAATGAGTCCATCCGAAACAATACCGGCCCTGAAAGAAAAAACTCAAGCGTGTTGACAGTTCTACTTTGAGGCGGCCCGCTTATTCGGACAGTGACACCATTAGGTCTTTCAATAGTGCTTTCGTTAGTCCCGAGCGAATCCTTTATTTGTTTCTTGTCCTTTACACCCAAAATCCTCTTGATATCAACAAAATCTTTTGACTTGTATACAGGTGAAGCGCATTTAGGACATGGCTTTAGCTTGTCGACATTCCTGGTTGTACGTATCCTTCCTCCACCACACATTTGCAAGCCTGCACAATTAGATTGGTCATGGAACAGGTCAGCCGTTGCCAATAAAGAACAGATATAATGCTTTTTTTCCTCGCCTTTTTTCTGCCCGTATACTGCGGGTAAGTAAAAAGCAAAAATCATCAACCAGAATCCTGTTTTCATGACTCTTAAAATACATCCAAATCAATCCATAACCAATTCCATCTTCACGTCAGCGGTGGCAAACGGGCTGTCTTTCATTTCTACATACTTAAATCCATAGCGTTCGTACAACTTCAACGCTGCCAACAACTGGTGATTAGAGAACAACTCCACTTTAGTAGCCTTCACATCTTTCGCCTTTTGCAAACACACCTCTATTAATAATTTACTGATCCCCTTACCCTGCCATTCTCGGGCAACTGACATCTTTGCAAGCTCGAACACTCCGTCATGCTCTTTTATAAGTGCTGAAGAACCAATGATTACAGCATCATGCTTCGCAAGCCATATATAACCGCCCTTGTTTATAATTGTTCCCCTGGGATCATTCAGTACCATCAGGTCCGGTTCTTCCGTGAGGTTATACTTGTCCAGCCATTCCAGGTTCAATTCCCTGAAAGCGTCGTGGTACTGATCTTCGTATTCGATGATTTCGACATTCATTCTCTGATAATTTTCATGCACGAACGTAATAAATTATTTTGGTTCTTTTCCGGTCAGGGTTAAAGACGTAT
>DASVBA010000286.1:0-2418 GCA_036376095.1 Chryseolinea sp. | reverse complement strand
CAAGAAGCCATTCTCCGGCTGGCGTTATAGCTTTTTTATCCCTTACAGCGTCATGCAGAAGGTTTGTGACCTCAAAAAGTATAGTTTCGTTTTCAGCAAGTCTTTTTAATAGAAGTTCGGGAGAGTCTTTTGCGCTTAGCTGATGGGTTGTAGCAAGATGCTGCGCATGCTGCTCCATTTGCTCTGTATTAAAGAGTTCGGAGCGGAAAGGAGGTCTTTCACTAACTTCCTCTCTTGCAAAAGTCTCTTTTTGAAATCGATTTAAAATCGGCGTTAAGATATCGTCAATAGTATTTACACGTCCACGCATTCCTTCGGCTTTTGTGATTAGTTGTTAAACGTAACCATTCGTTAAGAAGAAAGCCCGGATTAGCCGAACATTTTGGTTAGTTCTTCTAAAAGGAGTGGCTTTTCAAGTATCCTGAAAGATGATGTCGTGGTTTTAGGTACATCAAGAGCGCTTATAAGATTTAACTGAGTTTGAGGATATTTATCAAGGATATATTCCGTTTTGCCCCAACCCAGTCCATCGGGGAGGTTATTGTCCAAAAAAATGAAATCCGGATTCTGTTCTTCCAAAATTTTCATGCCTTCAGCTATGGTGTGAGCAACGAATACATCGATTTTTCTTGAAAAGAAGAAACGTTTCATGAGTAGCCCCAAATCCTCCTCATCATCAATTATCAGGACCTTCTTGTTCATAGTAAAAAGTCTGCCTGAAAACGACTAAAAACCTTACCAAGAAAAATCAGGGAAAAAATGCTGCACGGACACCGTTGAATGGACGCTATTGGGGATATTAAGAGACAAAAATGTGGATAATTTTACCCAGGTTTGCATAGAACGCAATGTCATGTCATTATTTTTGGCGGCATAACGGCATTAAAACAGCCACGCCAGTTTCGTATGGATACCCGATCAACCAATGTACGTATAGGTACGCCTCACACTTCTTCAGCAATCAAGGTAATGATGTTGGGGTCGGGAGAACTAGGTAAAGAAGTTGTGATTGAATTTCAGCGTTATGGCGTTGAAGTGATCGCGGTCGATCGATATCCAAACGCGCCGGCGATGCAGGTTGCTCATCGGTCGTATTCGATATCGATGCTCGATGCCGTTGCTCTTCGGAGTGTGATCGAAAAGGAGAAGCCGGATTACATCGTGCCTGAAGTCGAAGCGATTGCAACGCAAACGCTTGTCGAGCTCGAAAAGGAGGGATTCAAGGTAATTCCAACGGCAAATGCTGCACGTCTTACGATGAACAGGGAAGGGATCCGGACGCTGGCAGCGGAAAAACTCAAGGTAAAAACGTCGCCGTACCGCTTTGCTTCAACAGTAGACGAGTTCAATTCGGCCGTTATCGAGATGGGATTTCCCTGCGTTGTGAAGCCCATCATGAGTTCGTCAGGGAAAGGTCAAAGCGTGGTAAAAAATAAAAGTGATGTTGACGCAGCCTGGTTATATGCGCAGGAGGGTGGAAGAAGTGGGGGAGGCAAGGTTATCGTCGAAGGTTTTATCGACTTCGATTATGAGATCACATTGCTGACGATACGCCATCGCGCAGGCGTTTCTTTCTGTGAACCGATTGGGCATCGCCAGGAACACGGCGATTACCAGGAATCGTGGCAACCACATCCCATGACAGAAAGCGCACTGATGTCTGCTAAGGCTATCACGGGAGATGTGGTCAATGCATTGGGCGGATACGGGATATTTGGCGTTGAGTTTTTCATCAAAGGTGATGTTGTGTACTTTAGTGAAGTGTCGCCCAGGCCTCACGATACGGGAATGGTAACAATGATTTCACAAGACCTGTCCGAATTTGCTTTGCATGTGAGAGCTATCCTGGGGCTTCCAATACCAGTAATCCGACAACTGGGGCCGTCTGCGTCTTCGGTGATACTCGTTAAAGGTCAATCAAAAAACATTACCTATGAAGGGTTCGAAGCCGCGTTGTCGGAACCGGATACACAACTTCGTCTATTTGGGAAACCCGAAGTACAGGGAGAACGCCGAATGGGAGTTTGTCTTGCGAAAGGCTCCACAATTGAAGAAGCGCGAAAGAAAGCTAACAAGGCCGCATCGGACATTCATTACCAACTTTAAGTAGCAAGATAGGTCGAAACAGCAGAGCCTCGAAAACGGGGCTCTGTTTGTTTTGCAACCACAATAATATCCTATCTAATATTTACTCTTATTCCTTCCGAATGGCTGGCAAACTCAGGTGCATACATACATTGAATGGTAGTCACCCCGTTGGAAAAATCGCCCTTCTGAGATACTCTCAAAGAGTATTCAAATACAAACGTTCCTTTCGGCAGGTACCCAATGAAGAAGTTGGTCGCTAAATCTCTGGGACTTTCATAGTAATAAAGCCCGTCCTGGAATTTATACGTCGATAGCGTTGACACCGGTTCA
>DASVBA010000248.1:0-3870 GCA_036376095.1 Chryseolinea sp. | reverse complement strand
AAAAACTTACCCGCGTGTTTTGCGTCCGCAGGCTTGTCGGTGAACGTTTTTACGTAGTCAGCAAGGGCCTGCTTAATACGTTTGCTGCCCTGATCTTTAATACAAACAATATAAAGGGTGTCTTTCTGAAGTTTTTGCTTTACCAGTCTGTAAAACTCACCGTCGTGTTCGATCTCGCCGTCAACCCTTTCGTATTCCGAATCAAGGTGATACGGTAAAGTCATGGGGACTTTGAGCGTTACTGTTTGTTCTTCCAGGTACTGATCGTTGTCGAGCCGTTGCACTAAATCAATCTCATTTTTATAACGCAGACCGATAAAAAGCCCGTAGAATCCCAGCGCGTTAAAGAGGAGGAGGAGGACCAGAAATATGGCGATTATCTTTTTCAAGCGAGTCTAAGACCATACATAGTTATCAAAAAAAAACCTACAAATCAAACTTGCAGACGAGACTAACGGGCCTTAGCCTCTTTGATTTCTTGCCCATTTGACCTCAAATTGGCACGTAAACTACTTTTTTTGTCTCAAAGAAGTCTTCTCGAAAAAAGTCCTTCAGATGAAAGATCGTGAACGCTTTACGCAACTCCGCAAGCTCTTCATCAAGGTCGCCACCTTTCAAATACAGAATGCCGTTTTGCAACGGGTGTGATGAATTTTTTTTGGTCTTCTTATGAATCCATCCGTAAAATTCTTTTAAGCGGGTCACCGCACGACTCACTATAAAGTCATACGAATCTTTTACGTCTTCAGCCCTCACCTGTTCTGCTGATACATTTTTTAGTTGAAGGGCCTCCGCTACGTTTTTTACTACTGTGATCTTCTTTCCAATAGAGTCGACAAGATGAAAATGTGTTTCTGGAAAAAGTATCGCCAATGGAATACCGGGGAATCCACCACCCGTACCAACATCGAGTATGTCTGCCGACTTTTTGAACTCCAGCACCTTGGCGATTCCTAACGAATGAAGAACATGGTTAACGTAAAGGTTGTCGATATCCTTGCGTGAAATAACATTGATCTTTTCATTCCAGAATGAATATAACGATTGTAGTTCTTCAAATTGTTTCCGCTGAAGATCATCAACGTGCGGAAAATAGTCGAATATGATGTCAGCGGTTTGCAAGTAGTACGTATTTGATCTTAATTATATTGAATTTCAAAAATAATGAAACTACTGAACCTTGGAGCATTAACAATTGTGTCAGCATTTATTTTTTGCTCCTGTACATCCGTAAAAGAGCATGACTCCAACCTCATCGCCTTAAAAACGGATTCATTGATGAACAGCTTACCAGACTTCAGCGGCGTGGTCCTTGTTGCTGTCAACGGTAACGTAATGTACCACAAAGCATTTGGCTTCCGGGACTATAAAAACCGAACACCACTCGATACCACAAACATTTTTGAACTGGCATCAGTATCCAAACAGTTTACTGCGATGGTGATAATGATGCTGAAAGAAGAAGGCAGGCTCGAGTATGACGACTCCCTCTCCTCCTATATACCCGGCCTGCCTTATAAAGGAATTACCATAAGACACTTGCTTACGCATACATCGGGGCTGCCAGACTACCAGGCTGTCATGGACCAATATTGGGATAAGTCAAAAGTTGCTTCAAACAATGACAATATAAGCTACCTGATAAAATACAATCCAGCCGCATTGTTCCGTCCTGGTGATAGGTACGAGTACAGCAACACAGGGTACATGTTGTTGGCATCAGTTGCCGAAAAGGCATCAGGTATGGATTTTATCGAGTTTTGCCGTCAACGGATATTCACTCCTCTTCGAATGCATGGTACCGACATCAGGACGCGAGATCAGAAGAAAAATCTCTCGAATTTTGCTTGGGGCTACATTTATGTCGGGGATAAACAGCGATACGTTGCCGCTGATTCGTTTCCGGAGTTTAACTATACCATTTGGTTGGGCGATCGCAAAGGACCAGGGAGAATAAGTTCCACCAGCAGTGATCTCTTAAAATGGGACCGTGCGCTTTACACCGAAAAGTTGGTAAAGCAGGCGACGCTTGCTGAAGCCTTTTCCCCCATGAAGCTTAACTCCGACAGTCTTTCCAATTATGGATTTGGCTGGGAAATCTTGCCTCATGGCAAAGAAAAGATCGTATTTCACACCGGCGACAATCCCGGTTATAAAACGGAGATCGTGCGTTATGTCGACTCCGACAAGACGATAATTGTGTTAAGCAACAACGCCAGCGATAGTGTAAGCACCATTGTGTCCTTCATTCAAAAGCAACTTGCTCAATGAAGGTGGTGGTTAAATGTGGTCCCTTTTGTTCTTGACCATTTCGAACATCAGCTCCCGTGCACGGTGAAGTTGTGCTTTGACTGTTCCTAATGGAGCATCCAGTTCAACGGCAATCTCCTCGTAGGAAAGTTCATGGAAATAACGGAGTCGCACCAACTTCTGATATTTCGGCGGCAGTTTGTCCACAAAGACCTGCATCAATTCCGCCTTCTGCATTCGAATTGTTTCTTCCTGGGGATCAAGGTTTTCATCCTCGACATCTATTGAAACGGACTGACCGTCATCATCAGTGAAAGTATTTTCAATGCTCAGCGTATTAAGTTTTTTCTTCCTGATAAAGTCGATGGTATTATTGGTTGCGATTCGAAAAAGCCAGGTGCTGAAAGTAAAATCTTTCTTAAAACGATGCAGGCTGCGAAATGATTTGGCAAACGATTCGATGGTAAGGTCTTCGGCGTCGTCTACATTTCGGACCATTTTCAGGATCATATGATAGACCGGGCGCTTATACCGCTGAAGGAGTTTCGCATAAGCTTTGTCATCGCCGCCAACGGCCATGTCAATTAGCTTAAAATCCTCAAGGGCCTTCGAGGAGAAACGGTTTTCTAATTCTTCCATCGTATTTTTTTTGTTACCAGCGAGCGCAGTCCCGTGACAAGATAATAAAAGGCATAAATAAAATCTAAAAGCGGGACAAGCCAGAGCTCAAACTTCTGTCCGAACCTTCTTGCCGCAAGGTGGACGGTAATTATAACGAGAACAACACGAAAAATGATAAGCCCTCCTGCGAGATAATAATCGCCTGCGAATATCAGGGGCAATCCGGTGAACCAAACGCCCAACCACGAAATAATGAACAGACCCAGCAGCAGCCGGTGACCAAATCTGTAATGCCTGCCAACGGAAAGGTGACGCACCTTCTGACGGAGAAAATTCTTCACCGAAGTCTCGGGTTTTGAGTGAGTCTGCGAAGCACGCTCCACGCACACGACTGTGTTACTTCCCTTTGCATGCAGATTAACAAACAGATCGTCGTCACCGCCAGTAATACCTAAAATATTGTTAAACCCCTTCACTTCTAAAAACCTGGACCTTCTGTACGCCAGGTTTCGCCCCACTCCCATATATGGATTGCCTAACAACGCGAAGCTGATATATTGTAACGCCGTGATCAGGGTATCAAAACGTATAAACGCGTTAAGGAACCCTCCTCTTTTTTCATATGGCGAATATCCTAACACAAAATGAGTGGTGTCGCTGAAACGATGGCTCATAGCAGTTATCCACGAATTCCCGTCCGGCCGACAATCCGCGTCGGTTAATAACAGCCATTCGAAGCGAGCAGCTTTTATACCCAATGTGAGGGCATATTTTTTACTGTTCGCGTGCGGCGGCGTGCGGTTTACGTGTACCATTCGCAAGCGATGGTCCTTTGCTGTCTCTGCCAGGAGAAAATCGAATGTAGAGTCGTTCGATCTGTCATCAACGATAATTACTTCGAACTCCGGATGGTCCTGACTCAATAACGCCGGGATCAGCTCTTTAAGATTTTCTTCCTCATCATGAGCACATACTATTACCGAGACAGGCAGGCGTTCG
>DASVBA010000236.1:0-3462 GCA_036376095.1 Chryseolinea sp. | reverse complement strand
ACCGGCCCATAAGAAAGTGAGCTTCTTATACCGTCCCACGACGCGGGCTTTGTCGGCGGCTGGAAACGTTTCGCCTGTGCATAAGGAATTCCTTTATAGATATAAGTGCCATTGTGAATATAGCCTCGCACCTTTCCTTGTTCGGTAGGAACAATAGCGATGTCCGTACCGACGGTTATCGGAAGTGGTGCCGCGGTTTTTTGCGCATTCATCACCAGAGGCGTTGCTGCAAAACAACAAGCGATCAACAATCTTTTCATAGGTCGTTATTTTAATAGAATGTGTCAATGATACACATTCGAAACGAAATTCGAAAGTGATTTTAGGGTTCAATGGTGTGATGCCAGTCTGCGTGGCTTAAATTGCATTATAGAATTTATTCACCATGAACCTTAACCACACTATACAAAAACCGGCAAGAGGGGAATTTCCAGATTACGCTTCGATGTACATCGACCTTCTTCCAGCCGATGGGAAGCTGCTTACGCACCTTTGGAATAATTTACAGGATGCAAAACGGCTAGTTCAGTCGTTTCCCCCTCACAAGCATCTTTACAGGTATGCAGAAGGAAAATGGACGATCAAAGAAATTCTGGTCCACATTATTGACGATGAGCGTATTTACGGCTACCGCGCGTTGCGTTTCGCCCGCAATGACAAAACCCAACTTCCCGGGTTTGACCAGGATCGATTTGCATTTCATTCGAATGCAAATGAGAGAACTCTTGAAGGTATTATGGAGGAGTACGACGCCGTACGGATGTCAACGATCACTTTGTTTGACAGTTTTACGGATGACGTATTGCTTCGCAGGGGGACTGCTAACAACAATGAAGTCACGGTTCGCGCATTGGGATACCATATCGCGGGGCATGAGCTTCACCACCATAATATTATTAAGACTCGGTATATAAAATAAAAAGGGCCACCCCCAAAGAGGCAGCCCCCAGATACAGCCAACGGTTAATTCGATTTATTTTTCAAGTCAAGCGCAAAATCCTTGGCAGTTTTTGCAGTCATGATGTCCATAAAGTTCAGGGCACCATTTGTGGTACTTCCTCCCGTTTGGAATTGAGGTACAACAGCACCGGTATACTTGCTAAAGGCTTCGGCCCACACCTTTTGAACTTCCACCTGAGCCTTAAGCTTCATTTCCAACGCACCATCGGCTTGCATTATTCTGGACCTTGAATAAGCTTGTGCGTCGGCAAGTTCCTTTATCTTCTTGGCTTCAAGTATTGCACCTTCGTAGGCAATCTTCTGCTGAAGCTTGTCTTGCTCGGCAACTTTTACCTTAGTCTCAGCTTCAACAACCTGACGGGTTTGTTCCTGTTTCTGCTGATACTCGATTTCCACCAGGGCTTGTTCACCTTTTGCTTTCGCCGTCAAGGTCTGCTGCTGAGCTGTCATTAATTCCTGTTTCGAAATAGAAGATTTTGTTACAGCGTCAATAATTTTAACCAGCTTCTGGTCAACTTTATCTTCATAGTCAACATCCGTGATAGCGGCATCAGCAACCGTTATTCCGTATTCCTTTATAGAAGAAAGTTTTCTTTTCGGCTGTGAAGTCTTGGCATCTATCTGAACTTCCGTTTGATAGACCCTTTTCTTTTCACCTTCAAGTGAATCATAAACCTGCCGTTCTTCGGTTTTCAAAAGATACACGCCTTCTTTCAATTGGTCCATAAAATCCTGAGCCATTTGCGCACGTCCGCCACCGTAGTGTTTTTCACTGCTCATCAATTGAGCTGATGACTGTAAACACTCTTTAGTGTAAGGAGCAAGTCTTTTTCCAACCAGCGATTGAGGGGTACGGTGCGTATTGTGAATAAGGATCATTTCCCTCTCCTCGGAAGGCAGGATGAACTGAGTGATACCTTTTACATTGGCAGTTGTGGCATCACTAAAACGGATCATGATCTGACCAACCTCTATACCATTATCTTCCATATCAGGCTTGCTTGCATTTTCCTGATAGGTGACGGAAATCTGGTTAGGCCATTCCTTTTCCTTTGCAAAGAACCCGGCGTAAAAGATACCTGGCGCGAACTGAACTATCTGTTCACCCGTCGTTCGTTCTACAACGGTACGGTTACCAGCATCATTCCATGAAAATGGGTTGAACATGATGAATACGACCAAAAAGAAAACTGCGGCAATCGCCGTCGCGATCGTCCTTTTAGGGATTAGATTAAACATTTGTTTGCTTGTTTATAGTTAGAGTTAATTAAGAAACCAGTGAAGCGATCCGAAAACGCCAGGGATCAGCACCCCTTCGCCAGCAAGAGGCCGGCAGGGTTAAGCAATTGGCTGATTGAGCAATACCTGTCTATTATTTTCACAACTTTATTCCCGCCGCGCGGAAAGAGTAATTTTACGTCGTTTATTCACGAAACCTTACGCAGGAAACCAGGATTAGAAAAATTTTTTTTGGCCTTTAAACGCCCTAAAACCGAGGATTTTTCCATGAATTTCCCGCCAACTCATCCTGGTTTTCTTACTTTAGGGAATAATACAGTACCTCATGAAATACAAAAGATCACTCCTTATTATACTGCCTGTTTTGCTGCTTTCTTTTTCCGGAAGGGAAAACGACGGTTTGAAGGAAAAATGGAAACCCCTTTTCAACGGCAAAGATCTCTCGGGTTGGAATATGAAAATCGCCGGTTTTCCCTTGGGTGAAAATTTCGGCAACACGTTCCGGGTTGAAAATGGCATCATAAGTATTCGTTATGACCAGTATGGCGAAAACTTCAATAACCGCTTCGGTGCTCTCTACTATAACAAGAAGCTCTCGAACTATCGACTCAAAGTTGAGTACCGGTTTGTCGGTGAAACGGCACCCGGAGCTCCGTCGTGGGGATATCGTGACAGCGGCGTCCAGTATCACGGCCAGGATCCCGCCACGATCGAATTGAAGCAGACTTTCCCTGTGTGCATTGAATACAACCTTCATGGCGGCAATGGTAAGGATGAAAGACCAACGGGAGAAATTTGCACTCCGGGAACTACAGTAGAAATAAAAGGAGAAAAGAATAAATCATTTTGTACACCCCCTGACGTAAAGAGAACCTTCCATGGGGATCAATGGGTGACGCTTGAAATCGACGTGAAAGATGGAAAGATCGCGCACTACGTCAACGGCGAAGAGATCCTGAGATTTGAAAATCCCCGATACGACCCAAAACATGAGTTTGGAAAAAAATTCGTGACCACTGAAAACGAAACGATAAAAGCCGGCTACATTTCAATACAATCCAATAGCCACCCCATCGATATACGCAAAGTGGAGCTAATGGAGTATTAATAATTCGGCATCAACCCATTCCAAGACCATTCCGGATTGCGATTTCAACCGGTGAATACAGACCATTCTCCCGGTTCAACCTTAATGGCTCAGCAGCAAGCAGTGGAGGTTGCGCCAGGAACCTGGGAGACCCAATCCTATTATCCTGGGCTGCA
>DASVBA010000552.1:0-4097 GCA_036376095.1 Chryseolinea sp. | reverse complement strand
CCGTCTTTCCCCATGCAGAAGTTTCGTAAACGGACGATGCCTTCACAACCTTTCCCACACGCCGTTCTATTGCCTTTAGGGCATTCGTCAGGTTGTTGATACGGTTCCCGAGGTTGGTTCCCAACAGTAGAAATACCGGTCGTTCCATAATATGTTTGGCGTACAAACTTACTTTTTTATTCGAATGACTATTGCTTACTTTTGAAAACTAAAATTGTCATATATGAATTTTCTAAAGGCTTTCTTGACTTCCTGCCTTGGGACACTGGTCGCGTTCGTCGTGCTCATTGCAGGAATAATGTTGATATTCTCCATGTCCGGCGGGGATGAGGTCATAGTACACGACAACTCCGTATTGAGGCTGGAGCTCGATGCTCAAATCATTGAAACAGAAAAGGAAGATCCGTTTGGGGGCCTGCCAATTTTTGGACCAGCTACGCCAAAACCGATAGGACTTGCACAGCTTCGACAAACAATTGCAAACGCGAAGACCGATTCAAAGATCCAGGGTATTTTTTTAACAGTAAGTTATCCTTTGGCTGGCTATTCAGTGATTGAAGAGATCCGCAAGGCCATCATTGATTTCAGATCCGGAGGGAAGTGGGTGGTCGCCTATAGCGAAGTAATGACAGAGCCTGCGTACTACCTGGCCTCGGCTGCCGACAAAGTTTATCTCAATCCTGAAGGTGAAATGGAATTTAACGGTCTTGCCATTGAGATCTCCTTCTTCAAGAGGTTATTCGATAAACTTGAAATCAAACCTGAAATTTTCAGAGTTGGTGAATACAAGAGCGCAGTAGAACCTTTCATGCTGGAAAAGATGAGCGACGCCAACAGGCTTCAGCTCACGGAAATGATTGAATCCATTTATGATCATGTGCTTACCGGGATCGCTGAATCCAGGAATATCCCCAAGGAAAAACTGAATGAAATTTCAGATAAGATGTTGGTTCGTAACGCTTCGCTGGCAGTAGAACACGGGCTGGTAGACTCATTAATGTACCAGGATCAGGTGGAGAAGGAACTTAAGCATCGCTTGTCATTAGACGCGGACAAGGACATTGAGTTTATCAAATACAGTAAGTATAAGAGAAGTTTCTCCAAGTATAAGGATTCGAAGAATGAGGTCGCGGTGATCGTTGCGGAAGGAACAATTCTGCCAGGGAAAGGAGACCGTGGTCAGGAGGTGATCGGTTCAGAGTCTTTTTCAAAGGAAATCAGGAAAGCAAGAGAGAACGATAAAGTAAAAGCAATAGTGGTGAGGATCAATTCGCCTGGAGGCAGCTCTCTTGCATCGGATGTGATGTGGCGGGAGATTACGCTCACTACGAAAGTGAAGCCTGTAATTGCATCGATGTCGGACTACGCTGCATCCGGAGGTTATTACATGGCGATGGGTTGTGATACCATCGTTGCGCAGCCGCATACGATCACAGGTTCTATCGGTGTTTTTAGTGTACTTTATGATGCGAGCGGCTTTCTCAATAATAAGATCGGAATCACATCGCAGGAGTTAAAGACCGGGGAAATTGGTGAATTATTTACACTATCCCGGCCGTTGACTGATGCCGAAAAGGCAATCTGGCAGAAAAGAACGGATGAAGTATACGAAACCTTCACCTCGAAGGCTGCAGAAGGAAGAAAGATGACCCAGGACAATATTAAGAAGGTCGCTTCAGGAAGGGTGTGGACGGGTGTGCAAGCAAAAGAAAGAGGACTAGTGGATATAATTGGCTCGTTTGAAGATGCCGTCGAAATTGCAGCCGACGCAGCGGGTGTAAAAGATGATTATAAGGTTAAGTTCTATCCACAATACACGCCATCATTTTTTGAACAGCTTGTGGATCAGTTTGACGAAGAAGATGCGCAGGTGAAATTTTTGAAAGAACAGCTGGGTGAAAACTATTACCTGTACCAGCAATGGAAGAACGTGAAATCCTATGAGGGCATACAAGCACGAATGCCTTTCGAAATGAAGATACACTAGTAAGCAGACGACGAAGAGATGACAGCTATCCGAAATGACTGGACGCGCGACGAGATTGCATCCATCTACAACAAGCCCATCCTGAACCTGGTATACGAGGCGGCAACGGTTCACCGCGAGTTTCACGATCCGGAGGAAGTACAGGTATGCACATTGTTGTCGGTGAAGACCGGGGGTTGCCCTGAAGATTGTGCCTACTGCCCCCAGGCCGCCCGTTATCACACGAACGTGAAGGTGGAGAAGCTTATGGAAGTGGGCGAGGTGTTGGAGAAAGCTGCTGAAGCGAAAGAATCGGGAAGCACTCGTTTTTGTATGGGCGCGGCGTGGCGTGAAGTGCGCGACAATCGTGACTTCGATAAAGTGATCGACATGGTGAAAGGTGTAAGCGCCATGGGAATGGAAGTATGCTGCACATTAGGTATGCTCACCGGCGAACAGGCGAAGAAGTTGAAAGACGCGGGACTTTATGCATACAATCACAACCTCGATACAAGCGAAGAGTTTTACGGAGAGATCATCACCACTCGTACTTACGATGATCGCCTCGATACATTGGAAAGTGTAAGGCAGGCAAAGATCTCAGTTTGTTCTGGTGGAATTATTGGTATGGGTGAACGCGAAGAGGATCGTATCGGAATGTTGCATATACTCTCCACGTTGCCTGAACATCCTGAATCAGTTCCGGTAAATGCATTGGTACCTGTTGAGGGAACGCCGTTGGAAGAACAACCAAAAGTTTCTGTGTGGGAGATGTTGCGAATGATTGCCACTGCGCGCATCATTATGCCTAAGGCGATGGTGAGATTATCTGCAGGAAGAGTACGTATGAGCCTTGAAGAACAGGCGTTGTGTTTCATGGCTGGAGCCAATAGTATCTTCGCTGGCGATAAGTTGCTGACCACCCCGAATCCAGGGGGGTCCAGAGATCGTGAAATGTTTCAGACACTTGAGCTAAAACCGAGGCCTGCGTATAAGGAGCGGTAGCCGTGGGGTGAAAATGAACGATTTTTTGATGTAATGTTTTCCTTACTTTTTACACAAAACGATAATAACTACACCTTAACGGAGCAAATAATACAGTAGTCGATATCTTGTTTTGGAGATTTTTGGTCCCTGTCTGACGACAGCTTATAGTGATTAACGCCTGTTAGGAGGCAATTTTTGTTGCCTCATCGACTATAGACATAGGTAACCTGTTTCTATGGATTCTATTTTTGTGTTTTTAGTTTCGAATAAGTTTAAGCCTTCAAATGATATATTAATTCTCCCTTGTCTTTAGGAGATTTGAATGTCTATTCAAGTTGGCCGAAGTCTCGGCGTGGCCCGTACGGTTGTACGGATTGATTTCCTGGTAAAAAGTGTTGCGTTTTATCCACAGTCAAAGGATACTGTTCCCAGCGATATGCATAGGAAACAACCCCCTAGGCCTGGAGCAAAGACAAAGCGCGTTTCGGCAAAAAAGTCTAGCCTAATAAGCCGGACTTAAGTTGTGCTCAATCGAATAACCCAATGGCTATTTGTCTTCGAGCGCAAAACCACCAGCGGGCTCGTTAGGAAACTAGTTTGACGAATTATTTTTCGTCTTCTATTACTAAACCTCCAGCGGGTTCATCAGCTACCCTAGTTGCAGCGACTTCTTTTTTAGAAGTGTGCGATGTTGAAGCAAAGGTAAAGGACAATGTAACTACGGCCGCACCTGCGATTAGAAGAATGATTTTTGATTTCATTTTAGTAGTTGTTAATGTTTTAGTAACTGGTTTTTACTTCCTGCTTATTTAGGATCGCCTATAATAGCGCCACCGCCGGCCATTGTCTTAGGCTTAACTTCTTCTTCAGTACATGAAGTAACAGACAGAGCAGTAACTGCTGCAAAGAGCACGATGTAGATAAACTTTTTCATGGTTTAGTGGGATTTAGGTTTTGAATATTAGTGTTTAGGTTTTTTGAAATGGTCTTCTTTAGAACTAAATTGTTGAGTCAAAGTTGACGTTCTCTTTGTGATTTTTTTGCGCAATAAAATTTTGGAAATTACCTGTGTACTATAATTTTCTTAAAGCTTTAAAACCCGGCATAGGCTTAATCTTTTGCATAGTTTCGTTGTACGAAGGAA
>DASVBA010000227.1:0-2750 GCA_036376095.1 Chryseolinea sp. | reverse complement strand
CGAAAGGCTCTCCACGTGGCTGCGGTCTTTGCGGCCAACTTTACAAATCATATGTTGTATCTCGCTCAGGAGATCATGAAGGAAAACGCTCTTAGTTATGAATGGCTGAAACCTTTGATCTCAGAAATGATCACGAAAAGCCTCTCAATCGGTCCGGAAAATGCTCAAACGGGTCCAGCCCGGAGGGGTGATCTGGCCACGCTTGATAAGCATATGGACTTCTTAAAGGGCGATGAAACGCTGTCCGAATTGTACAAGATCATCAGTCAGGATATTGTGGATAGGTACACACAAGATATTTGAGGGCCGATCCGTTAATCGTTATCCGTTAATCGTGGGTTTGTGCGAGTGTGTGTCTTTGGCGCTCGCCAGAGTACTTGGTGTATCTTTTGATGGTGTGGAGTAAGCTAAAGGAACTTTAATCGTTATCCGGTTATTCGTGTGCATAGCGACTAGCAATCTCCATCACTTTGTCAGAAAAGCGGTATACGTCCCGTGGTGCGTTGCAGAGGATCACAAAAAAAAATTTTCTTTCGGGAATAGCGACGTAGTTACAAAGAAAACCGCCCTGGCTTCCGGTATGGCCCACGATCTTTTCACCGTTCGGCGTAACGCCAACGAACCAGGACCAGCCAATCATTGGCGAATTTGATTCGCCCTTCTCGCCAGGGGTAAACCATGACCAGGTTGCCGTAAAGGGCTGTGTGCCCTTCCAGTTGTCAAATCGTTTTGCCGTACGCGACTCTTCAATAATATTCTTCGGAAGGAAGGTAGCACCCCAGAGTGCTCGCTCATAAAGAGCCAGCTCTTCGACGGAACTCCACACTCCGCCATTACCTGCAGCCGCAAAGGTCGGTTCCTCACCATAGTCATCTTCGGTCCATTGACCTTTGTTCATCACGTAGGCATGACTAATACCCATTTGTGGGTATGGACCATCCGTTATGGTACTCTGTTGCATTCCGCTGATCTTAAAAATGTTCGCTGAAATAAACTCCTGCCATTTCATTCCGCTTGCTTTTTCTATGATGAGGGCTAATCCATTGTATGCCGGATTGGAGTACTCAAACTGTGATCCTGGTTCGAAAAGAAGTGAATCGGCCTTAGTGATCGGGTACCAATTCTCAGCGTCCTTAGCACTTAAATAGAATACTGTGTCGCTGGCTACATCCCGAATGTCGGGTAGGCCAGACGTATGGGTAAGCAAATGTTTGATCTTGACTCTCTGAGCGATTGAGCTATCCCTGAATTCAGGGAAGTATTTAATAATACTGTCTTCCAACGAAAGCTTTCCTTGTTCAGAAAGCACCAGAATACCATTGGCGACAAACGTTTTAGATATAGATCCAAGATTAAACAGGGTCTTTGTTGTGATCGGTTCACGTGTTTCCAGGTTTGCAAGTCCGTATCCTTTAGAGTAGACAATACTGTCATCGAGCATCACCAGCACGGCTCCTCCCGGTTCTTGGGGATTGAATTCCCGGCTGAAAAAGTTATCCAGGGCAGCCTCGAGGCTTTCAGTCTCAGTGCTCTTTGTTGAACAGGCGAGGAGAACCAGAAAAACTACGTATAGAAAAGCTGGTTTCATATATCAAAGTAATTTCGTTTTGACGTTGTGTTCACGATTATAATGAGTCTCTTTACTTTTTGTGTTAAATTTCGAAATAATATGGACCGTCATCCTGCCATCGACATACTACCTCATAATAGGCAATTATGCCGATACTATCTGACCTACAACTATAACTCGATTTAATTCAGATGTCAAAGGGCATATCAATAATTCAGCGTCCCAGACGAAATCGTAAAACCAGTGCAATCCGCGCTATGGTCGAGGAAACAAAAGTAACGACTGATGACCTCATCCTTCCTCTTTTCTTAGTCGATGGGAAAAATACGCAAACTGAGGTTGGCTCAATGCCCGGTATTTTCCGGCTGTCTGTCGATTTAATGTTGAAAGAAATAGAGGAATGTTTGAAGCTTGGTATTAACGTGTTTGATGTGTTTCCAGCGGTAGAAGATCAATGGAAGGACAAAACCGCTACCAAGAGTTACGATCCCGGTTTTTTTTATCTGAGGGCTCTGCGGCAGATCAAAAAGGAATTTCCAGAAGCATGCATTATGACGGATGTGGCTATGGATCCCTACAGCTCAGACGGACATGATGGTCTGGTGAAGGATGGAAAGATTGTAAATGATGATACGCTTGAAATATTAGGGCGGATGGCATTAGCCCAGGCGGAAACTGGAATTGATATCCTTGGACCATCGGATATGATGGATGGCAGGGTAGGATTTATCCGGAATGTACTGGACACAAATGGATTCACGGATGTTTCAATAATGAGCTACACGGCCAAATATGCTAGCGCTTTTTATAACCCCTTCCGCGATGCATTGGATTCTGCCCCGAAATTCGGGGATAAAAAAACTTATCAGATGAATCCTGCCAATCGCAGAGAAGCGTTGCGTGAAGCACAGCTCGACGAAACCGAGGGCGCAGACTTCCTCATGGTCAAACCTGCGCTCGCGTATCTCGATATAATTCGCTTGCTAAAAGATAATTCTTCACTACCAATTGCAGCCTATAATGTGAGTGGCGAATATTCTATGATAAAGGCGGCCGCTCAAAAGGGTTGGCTCGATGGGGAACGGGTGATGAAAGAGACATTGCTAAGTATCAAAAGAGCTGGCGCGGATGTGATCTTAACATATTTTGCAAAGGAATTTGCTCGTGTAATTGCTTCTAA
>DASVBA010000223.1:0-11719 GCA_036376095.1 Chryseolinea sp. | reverse complement strand
GTGGATGGAGTACGAAGGAATAAAGAATATTTTCTGCATCAACTTCTATTTTGCATGTCAACTCAAATTTCGGGACAGGGCCGAATACTACAGGACGAACTATGGTTTTCTCCCGGAGTTTAAGGCAAGTGTGCATTCAGGGAAAGTCACGGCCGTGGAGATCGGTGAAGTTAAAAGAGATATTGCCTACCACGGTGATACCTTAAATACGGCGGCACGAATACAAAGTGTTTGCAACGAGTATAAAAAGAGCTTTCTGGTTTCTGAATACTTGTTCGCGAAACTTGGAGAGAACGAAAATATCAAAGCTGAACCGTTGGGATCCATCCTGCTGAAGGGCAAAACAGAGAAGGTTGGGCTCTTGAGCGTAGAATGGAATGACCTCCACTCCTCCTGAACATCACTCACCAACGCGTATACGTCGAAAACGAAGAAGCTTGAAAGACTCTGCCGCGGCGTGGGCCTCATCATGCAATGACATTCCTAACAAAGCGAAATTGAAATTCTGAACAAAGCCGCCCGCAGCATCAGCGTCTATTTTTGTCTTAACAAAACAAAAAAACTCAGTATGAAAACAGGATTGGAAATCGACAATTACAGCGGGCAACTTCAGAAGCCGATGGGATCAGGTTTTACAGCAACGTCAACCGCGCTGGAAGTGATTAAAGGCATTGACTTGCGTGGAAAGACTGCAATCGTCACGGGAGGTTATGCGGGAATAGGTCTTGAAACCGTTAAAACTTTGGTGCGGGCCGGAGCTGAAGTCTGGGTACCTGCACGCGATATCGCGAAAGCTGAAAAGAACATGGACTTTGGTGGCGTAACTGTAATGGCAATGGACTTGATGGATCCCCTTTCCATTGACCACTTCGCCAACCAATTCCTGAGCACGGGTAAACCTCTGGACATTTTGATCAACAATGCTGGAATAATGTGGGTGCCGCTTCGAAGAGACAGGCGTGGTTTCGAATCTCAGCTTTCAACCAATCACCTTGGGCACTTTCAACTGACGGCCCGTCTATGGCCGGCGTTAAAGAGGGCCGGTAGCGCAAGGGTGGTTAACGTTTCGTCGTTTGGGCATCAAATAGCACCATTCAATTTTGAAGACCCTCATTTCAACCATCGGGCCTATGAATCCTTGCAAGGTTACGGTCAGTCGAAAACTGCCAACAACCTCTTCTCGGTGGAGCTTGACAAGCGGGCCAAAGAATTTGGGGTGAGGGCCTATGCAGTGCATCCCGGCTCGGTGATCGGTACTGACCTGGGTCGTGAAGCACCTATTGAGCTGTTCAGACAAATGGGAACACACGATGCTGATGGGAACATCTTTCCTAGTGTGGCGAAAACGCTGAAGACCGTTCCGCAAGGTGCTGCCACCACGGTTTGGTGCGCTACCAATCCAATGCTTGATGAGATCGGCGGCGTCTATTGTGAAAATGGGGACATAGCAGAAATGGATAACGGCAACATCGAACATCGGTATGACGATCAGTCCACGTTACGTGGAGTGCGCCCGTATTCCGTCGATGCCGAAAACGCCAGGAGATTATGGGCGTTGACAGAGGAGATGACAAAGATCAATTTCAATGTTGATTGACGTCAATGCGATTGCAGAAACCAGGGGGCTGTTACTTTGTGGCAGCACTCCTGATCGTTAAATTAGTATTACCCTTGCAACGATGGAATTCAGAACGAACTACATAACTCCCGAAATTAAGCTGTCATCTTACGACGATAAGTTGTTCAAAACAGAGTTCACCTTTGAGCATCACATGCTCGTGTGGTTTATATCCGGTGAAACTAAGATCATACAGGCGGATGCCAGCTATGTCTTTGGGCCGGGAGACATCTTCTTAATTCCGAGGAATATGCTTTGCACGATCATCAACTATCCTAAGGATGGGCTTCCACATAAAACGGTGGCCATGCACTTGTCAATGGACAGGCTGAGAGAATACTACACTAATCAGAATGTGAGCGCCCGTTCAGTTGCCAACAAAATCTATCGTTTCAAGAGCCATCCTTTATTGACGAGTTGTCTTTCGTCATTGATACCCTACTTTGATCTGAAGGATCCGTTTCCGGAGAAACTTGCATCACTGAAGATCACTGAGGCGATTACCATATTGAGAACGATTGACAAGGATATTGATGGCATCCTTACAAATTTCGAGACTCCCGGTAAGATCGACCTGGCAAATTTTATGGAGGGTCACTTTATGTTCAACCTTCCGTTGGAGAAGTTCGGTTACCTCACCGGGCGAAGTCTCTCGACCTTTAATCGCGATTTCAGAAAGACCTTCAGCAGTACCCCACAAAAATGGCTGACAAAGAAGAGGCTTGAATTGGCGCACTATCAGATCACTGAACATTCTAAAAAGCCTGTCGACATATACCTGGAAGTTGGTTTTGAAGACCTATCACATTTTTCTTTTGCATTCAAGAAACACTTTGGATACATGCCGACTACGATCACGAGAAAACAAAGTTGACATAAACAGAATTCGGCTAAAAGATCAAAAAGACCCAATATCTTCCCATAAGTCATAACCTCCACGAACAATAATGTAATGTTCTTCAGCCACCTAAAGACAACAGTTCGACACAATCTTTTTTATTGTAATTTAAAGCCGCGGGCATAACCCTGTAAACGAATCCGGCTTCAAAACATTCAACCATGATAAAGAGCAAATTACTTGTACTGGCACTACTCATCGCTTCGCTGGATAATCTAACGCATGCCCAAAAAATTAATGAACCTCAAAACGGAAACCCTCAATGGTCGCAACCCTACCCTCCTTTCCGTATCGTCGGAAACGTGTATTACGTGGGGACATATGATCTCGCTTGCTATCTGATAGTAACGCGTGAAGGGAACATACTCATCAATACCGGGCTGGCTGCCTCTGCATCATTGATCAGTGATAACATCAAGACGTTGGGGTTTAAATTGTCAGACACCAAGATCTTGCTAACTACTCAGGCACACTATGATCATGTGGGTGCGTTGGCCGCTATCAAAAAGCAAACCGGGGCGAAGTTGATGGCAGATGACAAAGATGCCGCCGCCTTGGAAGATGGTGGCATGTCGGACTACGAACTCGGCAAATATGGAAGATCGTTTGAACCCGTTCACGTGGACCGCCGTTTGAAAAACAGCGATACGATAAAGCTAGGCGACATGCGACTGGTTATGCTACATCATCCCGGTCACACAAAAGGTTCGTGCAGTTATTTATTCGATGTAAAGGATGAAAGGAGAACCTATCGTGTCCTCATCGTCAACATGCCATCCATAATCACGGATAGAAAATTTTCTGAAATTGATTCATATCCGGATATAGCAGAGGATTACGCCTATACGCTGGATACATTGAAAAAACTTTCATTTGATCTCTGGCTTTCATCGCACGCCAGCCAATTCGGACTTCACAACAAACACAAGACGGGTGATGGTTACCACCCTGAGGCGTTTTCAGATCGAAAGGAATATGAGAAGTCGGTTGCCGACCTTGAAGCTCAATACCAGAAAAAAATTCGAGCTGAACAAAAATCAACGCATAGTCCCCCGGGAAGGTCGGGAGACTCCGCTTGAGGCTTATTTCGGTACATTAACGGTGACGCGTAAAAATGCCGCTGGAATAGAAGTCCGCGTTGCTGTTTTACTAATGTTCTGACGTACGAACAGCTCTTCCAATTGTTGCTGCAACTCCTCTGTTTTTCCGTTCGCCTCCGCGGCAGCAAATGCATTCATCGTGGGCCCATAGTAGCGTCGGAATATATTGACAAACTCCCAGGGCGAGCCGTTGAAGTGAAACGTGTAAATGTCACGTTTGAAGTCTATGTTCTGGCGTTCTATACCGGCGTTTTCAAAACGTGAGATCACGTGAGTTTCGTCACCCCACAACATTGGGCTGACAAATCCTTCAGGTGGTGGAGGGGTGAACGATGAGCTGATCTTGAGTATTTGCGCTACCAGTGTCGGATCACCTGGAATCCAGTTACCCATAACAATTCTTCCTCCCGGTTTTGTGACCCTTACTATCTCTTTTGCGACGTCCATGGGACGGGGCGCAAACATGGCTCCGAAGATGCTCACAACAAGATCAAATGAGTCGTTGCTAAGCCCGTCAAGATTGGAAGCGTCGCCTTCCTGAAAGCTGATGTTAGTGAGTTTCTCCTGGTCGGCGCGAAGATTTCCTGCGGTCACCAGGTTTCTGGCGATGTCTACACCTAATACCTTGGCACCGAGTTTGGCTATCGGTATGGCAGTTGTTCCATCGCCACATCCAAGATCCAGAACGCGCAAGCCCGGCGTTATTCCCAATTGGCCTGCGATGGATTCTCCACTTTCGCGCATCGTTTGCGCGATTTTGGTGAAGTCCCCCTTTTCCCATAATGCCTTGTTTGGATTCGGTGTTTCATTGATCATTGCTTTGGTCATATAGAGTTAGTTTTTAAATGGTTCTTATTCAGGAGAGGTCAGTTTAATCCGTCGATCAAGACTTTCAGACCGATGGAAATCGCAATACAGATTCCGATCATTAGTGCCAAAAAGCGTTTGGTCGATGTGCTCATAAATTTACAATTGGTTGTATGTCCGTCCACGGGATGTCGCCCTGATTATGGTTGTTCATAACGGACAAATGGGCATAAAGGCCGTCCTGGAGGGTTGTCGAAATGCACCAATAACATGTGCACAGGTCCCGAAACGTTCGAAAACTGACGGTTTTGAACATCAAAACTATGATTTGTGACCTGTTGACAAATCACAAGCAGGCCGAACGGAGGCTTTTAACGCTCAGGCGTCTTGTGGCACGTGCTGTTGGCTCTTCATGTGTTCCTCATAGCTGGTAGGCGACACTCCAAAATGTTTCTTGAAGGACTTTGAGAAATGAGCGTAGTCGTCAAAGCCAACCAGAATTGCGATTTGAGAAACGGTATCGACCCTTCCGAGTATCAGACGTCCGGCTTTCCGAAGACGGATGCTTCGAATCAATTCGCTCGGGGGAAGACCGACTATTGATTTTAGTTTTCGGTGTAGGTTCGTTCGGCTCATATTCATTTCCTCGGCCATTTTCTCCACACCAAAGAGCGGGTCGCCGATGTTCTTCTCTACTGTTGAGATCGCGACTCTTAACAGCTTTTGATCCTGCGACTCAAATTCCTCTTCTTCCGTTTCCTTCACCAGTGAAGCTTTATACTTATCTTCCGCTTCACGGTGTTGCCGTGTGAGGTAATCAATCTCAAGATTGAGCATCTCCTGATTTTTGCGATGCCGGTATTGCTGCAATAGATACAGTCCTGCAGAAATCAAAATCAAAAAGAACACTAAGGCGATGAGCAGGTTTTTCCAAATTGTTTGTATCCTGTTTTCGTTCTCCAAAATCCTGATCTCCTGTTCTTTAAGCTGAAGGGCATGTTTCGCCTCTAACTCCACAATCTGCCTCATTTTGGAAGTGTTGAGCAAACTGTCGCGAACGGCGTAAGACTGTCTCAGATAGACTACGGCTTCGTCTCCCCTTCCTTGCTGAAGTCTGATATCGACCAGACCCGCATAAGCGTGCCGGATAACTCTGCGCAGACCGAGTGAGCGTGCCAGTCGCAGTGCAGATTGGAGATACGATTCGGCTGTTTTAAGGTCTTTGCCTTTAAGGTAGAATTGTCCGATGATGCCGGAAATGGAAGCCTCGGCGATTTGATTGCCGGTTTTTTTCGCCAGCGCCATGGCTTGATTAAAATACGTTAAGGCCATCTTCGGATTTTCAACCGCATAACATTCACCGATGTTCGAAATGATCCTGGGAAAGTTTACGGAATCGACGGAATGATTTTTCCCGGTATCGAAAGCCTTTTTATAAAAGTATAATGCACTGTCTTGTTGGTCTGCAATAAAGAGAATTACACCTCTCAGGTTATAAATGCTGCTTAACAATTCCCAATCCCCGCTCCGGTTAGCAAATTCTTCCGCCTTCAAAATGGATTCCCGCGCTTTTGCACCTTCTGTCATATCCATGTATCCACGCGCAAGGATGTAGTAGCTTTCGGCCTGAACTAAAGGATAGTCCTCCCGTTGGCCGATTTCAAGTCCTTGTAATGCAGCCTCAATAGCCAGGTCGTTATCGCCAAATGTCCAGAAACAAAATCCCTTAAGGTTATTGGCAATGGCAATCCCTTTTTTGTAGTCTATATTCTGCGCCAGCAATAGTGCCTGATCTGCATGGTGTAGCGATCGATTAGGATCGATCCATTGGTTCTTTTTGCTTAGCCGAATAAGTTTTTGCACCTGTGTTGTATCGCTGGAAAAGGTGCTTTGGCAGAAGGAAGAAAATGAAATAAGGGTCGGTAAGAGAAAATAATACCATTTCATTCTTACAATATTACGAATATAAATGCTAGGATGTGACTTTGGGGGGTGTCTATAGTGCATGGTCCATGTGCATGGTTGGTTGGTCCGTAGTCGATGGTGGGATGGGCGATGGTGGTGAGCGCTGTAGTTCGCAGAGGTCACGGAGAAAATGCAATGCCATTCATTTACGGATACTGCTGTGCAACGATTACTTTTGTATCGAAAGCGTAGACTCTTCTATCCACTACCTGAAGTATCCTGAATCCTGATAGGGTTAAAAAGATTTCCAGTTCGTCGGCCGTGAAGGTGCGCAGTTCGGCTTCATCAGAGCCTATCTCTTTGTAGCCGTTCTCTTCCTCTTTAAAGAATGTTGACCTCCAGAGCCAGTTCCAGCCCGAGTCGATATGTTTTTCAAAAATACTATCGCGTTTGTACGTGACGTTGTCGATCACCACCTGGTGCGAAATGATTTCCCTTTCATTGATCGATGGAATAAAACTTTTGGCATCGATAAAATCAAAGATCAGCACTCCTCCACTTTGCAACACTTTTTTTATAGACTGGAAAGTTGCCAGGACATCCTTGTTGGTTAGAATGTAAGAGATGCTGCGTGCCGTGATGATCACGCCATCAAATGCGCGCGGCAGTTCTATGGACCGCATGTCCATTTGGTGAAAATGTTCGGCCGGCATTTCCTTTCGCGCGTATTCCAGCATGGGAACGCTCACATCAATCCCGGTGTAAGTGTATCCATCTTTCAAGAATCGTTTGGCAAGCTGACCGGTTCCACAGCCAATCTCCAAGATATTCCTGGTTGCATGCTTGTCGAGCAATGCTTTATAAAACTGATATTCTTCATCATAATCAATGAACGACTGGTACATCTTATGATAGAGGTCAGCGTATTCTGTATAGAGCTTCGTCATGGCGGGAAGTTAAGCTGCAGAAGAAAAAGCTGCAAGGATATTATTTAAAGCTCGCCTGCAGGTAGATCACCACTAACCTGGTCAAGTACGATCCGTATGCTGAATTACGGGATTAAAGAGGTCAAATGGTTGCTTTGCAGAAGTAGCAACGAAATACCTAAGGCGACGGTTACTTTTGACCAATAAACTGAAGCCAGTTGTTGTCGCAATCCAGTACAATGAAAAATTTTTCAGTTGGATTTATATTGCTGTCGCGCAGTGTAAGGGCAAAGATTGCACCTTTCTTTTTCAATGCCTGATAGACGGAGTCAACATGGTCAATGCTAAACGTCACTTTTGCAAAACCTGTCATGTCGTTAGCGCCATTCTGTTTAAGAAGAGAATTTTTATTTAAGGCTTTGTCATTGGCGACCAGCTCAAGTTTGAAATCCCCCAATTGCAGAATAGCAAGGCTCAAGCCGTGATCTTTAAACTCTTTTTTGTCGAGGACGCTAAACCTTAAATAATCTTCATACCATTTAATGGAGGTATCAAGGTTCTCTACCTGAATGGCAATCAACGATGGCCGCATGTCGGCTGTTTGCGCCCAATTGGTGTGTGTTCGCGTCAACCCAACAAGCAAGGTTATAATTGTCAGCAGTTGTCTTCTCGGTGGAATCATGACAGGTAAAGTAGAGGATTTTACTATAAGAACAGATGGCCGGATGACAACATACCGCTAAAAGCCTATCTAAAACACATTGAGGCAGACCAAAGGCATGGAAAGACTTCTTAAAAGTTTGAAGCAGGTTGGTTCAGGACGGGGCCTAACCGTTTGATGGGATGTGGATTGTGTGCCTGAACGCTTGTTTTTTAACGCAGAGGAATAGTTGAGCGCCAATTGATGGTGGGGCAATTGGTGAGGACGTGCGTAGTTGTGAACGTAAGCAAACATTGGAGGACGCAGGGTTAGCATTTTACAGGACAGCGAGACTGAACTTGAAAGTTTTTTTATTAGCGCAAAAAATTGTTGGCTGCCAATGGAGCGGGTGCGTAGTACATAGGATGGAGTTTCTTACATCAGCTCAGTGGCGCTATGCGTGGATCCTCGGCATATTCTGCTATAAGAACCAGACTGAAGCTTCCTACAGTCCCTCCAACACCTGCTTGTACTCCCGCCCTACCGGGATCGATATGCCGTTAATTTCCACGGCATCGGTAGTGTACGACTCGATCTTATTGAGCGCTACTATGAAGGAGCGATGAATGCGTTTGAATTGCATCGCCGGCAACAATGCTTCGATCTCGTGGGTGCTGATCTTTGATAGATGTTCTTTTTTTCCGGTAACGATCTTGACGTACTCGCGTTGGCTTTCGATGTAAAGGATTTCTGAAAAAAGAACTTTCACTTTTTTCTTCTGCACGTTCAGGAACAGGTGATCTTTTACCGATTCATCTCCACGGCCTGCATTGATCTTGTTTTGTTTAAGCTTCGAGACGGCAGTAAGGAAGCGTTCGAATTCAATAGGCTTTAACAAGTAGTCAGTTACATTCAGGTCGAACCCCTCGACTGCGTATTGGTGATAAGCGGTAGTGATGATCACGGCCGGAGGATTTGTCAATGTTCTCAGGAATGCCATTCCTTTCAGCTTGGGAAGATGGATATCAAGGAACATGAGATCAATGGTATTGACGCGAAGGAAGTCAGCGGCCAGGATCGCATCTTTAAATGTTCCTTTCAATTGAAGGAAGGGAACCTGTTCAATGTAATCCATCAACACTTTGGCGGCGAGCGGTTCGTCTTCCACGATTATGCAGGAAAGGTTAGACACGGCTGGAAAGGTTAATCTTTAACATTGTTGTAAAAACTGATCCGTTCTGTTGAGTGTTCAAATTATAGTCCCTGTATAGCAATTGCAACTGCCGCCGGAGATTGGACAGCCCGATGTTCTCCTTAACGGGCTCCGCTCCTGCCGGAGGGTCCGCGGAGTTCTTGACAACGAAGGTGAGCAAACGGTTTTGGATAGTAAGATGAATCTCGACAAAGGGCTGGTTTCGCGTTTCTGAAACACCGTGCTTGAAGGCGTTCTCCACTAACGGTATCAGTAACAGCGGTGGAACCGACTGCTTCATGTCTTCAACATCATGGCTGAAGTTCACGCTTAACGAGTTATCATATCGCAGCTTTTCAAGTGAAATGTAGTCGTTAATGATCTTCAATTCCTGCTCGACAGCAATGTATTGCCCGTTGGTTTCGTAGAGCATGAACCGAAGGATCTTGGAAAGGCGTAAAATGGAATCTGGTGCCAGATCAGACTTATCCCGCGCAAGAGAATAAATGTTGTTGAGCGTATTAAAAAGAAAGTGTGGATTCGTTTGGGATTTAAGATAGTTAAGTTCGGCTTCCTGTTTTTCGATCTTTAATTGTTGGGTAACTTCTTTAAGTTTTCGGTAGTCGTAAATGTGACGGACGATGCCGAAGAAAACAAGCGATGAAAATGCGTACGAAACGTGATACCGCACGCCCGAATAGATGTCTTTATGCGTGATAAGGGGAAAATATAGGTTTACTCCCACCCCGATGGAACGCCAGGCATAAAAGCCAAAGGAATATAACATTAATAGGCCGAACAATAAGAAGGGAGTAATTAGCAGCCGTCTGAACGTTAACCTGATATAAGGAAAGATCGATTCGTAGGCAATGTAGTTCAATATCACCAGGTAGCTTGTCAACCACGCGTTGTTCCACACCCGCTGAAAAAAGGTCTCTGTATTCGTAAACAGGTCGCTCAATACCCACATTCCAACGAAGGCAAGGCCTATCCGGAAAAATACTTTTAAACGTTCTCTTTCGAACTTTATCTTCATCTTGTTTGCAAGCAGGTAAATGTCGGCATTTTATTTCCATTCATCGGATCATGGAATGGAATTGAATTGGTCTCAAGACCGACCCCCCCTGACCGACGTCAAAAAAATTCAAATGCCGGCGGCAATTTAATCGAGATGCATCCAATAACTCAATCGCACCGTTGACGATCTTTTGTTGTCTGTAGACCTTTCAAGGTTGTCGGTTGACCCAGCCTGTCCTTGTCTTATGCTTAGCCGTATAGTTGTTTAAAAATCAACACATATGAAAAAGAATTTACTTTTGGCAGCGTTGGCAATCACGCTGGTGTGTCAATGTTCCGCTCAAATGGAACCCGGCGCAGGCCGTTGGAAGACATGGTTTATTACTTCCCCGTCGGATCATCGGTTACCTCCACCTTCATCAGACAAGAATGAGCTTGCAAAAGTGATTGCGGCACAACAAACATTGACATCGCAGGATATCCAACAGATCGAGTATTGGAATGCGGGAGCACCCGGTTATCGTTGGTATGACATGATGTTTGATCTTTGGATGACCGGTGCGAGCGACAACGGAGCTGTAGCTAACCTGCTTATGGGCACGGCTGCTTACGACGCTACCGTTGTAGCATGGGATACGAAATACGCGTATAACCGTGCACGTCCCTTTAATGCCAGTAACAAGGTGCGTGTGTACGGAGTAAAACCGGAAAGTCCTTCGTATCCCTGTGAACATTCAGTGGTGGCTGGCGTTGCAGTGACGCTCATTTCCCACTTTTATCCCGCGCTCAAAGATTCCGCAAATCGAATGGCACAACGACAGATGGATTCGCGTATAGCCTCAGGCGTTGCTTTTCCGGGCGATACGCAGGCGGGTTTTGATCTCGGAAAAAAGATCGCTGAGCTGGAGATCGAACGAACAAAAGATTTTGTCAGCAAAAAGCAGTGGGACGGCAAGATACCCGACAAGCCCGGACTGTGGAATGGAAAAAATCCGATGTCACCGATGGCGCGCTACAACAAGACTGTTGTGTTGGACAGCGCCGGACAGTTCAGACCAGGGCCTCCCCCCGACTTCACAAAAGAGATGGAGGAGCTAAGAAATTATAAGCAAACGTTCCGAAGCAGAGCAAATGCATTTCATTACGCCAGTCTCACAACAAACGATGATTTACTTTCACGGAAGTTATTCGAATACAATCTTCACCTCAACGCTCCGCGCGCTGCACGTATCTATGCTTCCGTTTGTGTAATGTACTATGATGCATTCACGGCTTGCTGGGACGCGAAGTACACGTATTGGGGAATCCGTCCGGATCAATTTGATCCCACCTACAAGCCATTGATCGGCACCCCGCCGTTTCCGGGTTATCCCTCTGGCCATGCGACAATGAGCGGAGCGATGGAAGTCCTTTACAGTTATTTCTTTCCAAATGACAAAGCGTTGTTCAGGCAAATAGCTAAGGACGGTGCTGAATCGCGGTTCCAGGGTGGAATACATTTCCGTACTGATAATGAAGTTGGACTTGACCTTGGCAGAAAGGTTGCAGCAAAGATTGTAGAAAGAATAAAGGCGGATGGTGCGGATGTTGATGTAAAATTATCGGCGGCAAAAACA
>DASVBA010000221.1:0-4264 GCA_036376095.1 Chryseolinea sp. | reverse complement strand
GACCACATCTGGCACCTGTGGGATCACGGCGGCACGATCTACCTGCCCGTCATTGTCTATTCCTCCGAGAGAGGCCTTGATATTTTTTCATCCAGCCATTTTTATGACGAACACCACAACCTGGTGGAATATGACGGCTACAAACTGGAACACAATCATATTGTACTGACATCGACCGGAAAAAAGGTGCTTGACCTTTCGATCACAAAGAACGTGGCAATGCTCCTAATCAATGCTGCCCTGCTCGTCCTCGTGTTTTGGTCCGTGGCAAAAGGATATAAAAGGAACCGCGGTAAAGCACCTAAGGGCATCCAGTCGTTCATTGAACCAATTATCGTTTTCGTTCGCGATGAGATCGTAAAACCAAACATCGGTCATCATTATGAAAAGTACATGCCTTACATGCTTACGCTTTTCTTCTTTATTCTGTTTGGAAATTTTCTTGGATTGTTGCCTGGTGCGGGAAACCTTACCGGGAATATTGCGGTCACGTTAACTCTCGCTGTGTTGACTTTCATTATAACCAATGTAAAAGGCAACAAAGCATATTGGTCGCACATCTTCTGGACTCCGGGCGTGCCATGGTGGCTGCGCCCAGTTATGTTGCCTGTCGAAATTATTGGAATCCTTACCAAACCATTTTCACTTACAGTGCGTCTTTTTGTTGCTATCACAGCTGGTCACATTGTATTGCTAAGCCTCATAAGCCTCGCCTTTATCTTTCAGAGTCTTAGTGTCGGCCTTGTTTCGAGTTTAATCGTGCTCTTTATAAATCTTATAGAATTATTGGTTGCTGGTATCCAGGCGTATGTATTTACGCTGTTTTCCTCATTGTATATAGGAATGGCTACCGCCGAACATGAGCATCACTAAGAATTGAATTAAAGATATCCCGCTCTGATTCGTCAGCTCGGGTTTGTTTCACTTAAATATTTATAACTATGTTATTAGCACTCTTATTGGACATCAGCTATGCAATCATGGGCGCTGGCATCGGTGCAGGTCTGGCAGCAATTGGCGCTGGAATTGGTATCGGTCGCATTGGTGGCTCGGCGATGGAAGGTATGGCTCGTCAACCTGAAGCTTCTGGTAAGATTCAGGGTGCGATGCTTATCATTGCAGCTCTTATTGAAGTGGCTGCGCTTTTCGCGCTTGTTATCTGCTTGCTGATTTCGTTCAAAACTGCTTAAGGTTTTAAGAACTTGCCTTAGGCGATTGGCCGGGCAAGTTCTTGATTTAATTGATTCATTTTGACAAACTGATAATATGGAACTTCTTACTCCGGGTACGGGACTCATAATATGGCAGACCTTTGTGTTTCTGCTGCTCGTCTTATTGTTGGGAAAGCTTGCATGGAAGCCAATCCTCAGTTCTCTTAAAGAAAGAGAACATTCAATCCAGGAAGCGTTGGATACTGCTGAAAAAGCACGTTTGGAACTTTCAAAGTTGAAGTCCGATAACGAAAGTCTTCTGAAGCAGGCACGCGAAGAGCGAGACAAGATGCTCCGTGAGACACGCGAAGCTGCTAACCGTATGAAGGATGAAGCTCAGGCGGAGGCAAAGAAGTCGGCAGATAAGATTATTGACGACGCACGTACTACTATCAACATCGAAAAGCAGGCGGCTCTGAAGGAGATCAAAATACAGGTTGCGATGTTTTCTCTCGAGGTTGCTGAACGACTCTTGAAGGAAAAGTTATCGAACGACAAGGCACAGAAAGACCTGGTTCAGAAATACGTCAACGATATTAAAGTAAATTAATCGATGGTCGACTCACGTGCAGCATCGCGATACGTTAAGTCACTGCTCAGTCTGGCAGTGGAGAAGAATGCATTGGAGGCGGTACACAGCGATATGCTTATGTTTTCCAGAATCATTGCGGAAAACAGGGCATTTGAGCTGATGCTGCGAAATCCAATTATTAAACACGAAAAAAAGAGAGACATTCTTGAGAAAGTGTTCATGGGAAGGGTACATCCCCTGACGATGGCAACATTCGACATTCTGACCCGCAAGAACCGTGAGCCCTTATTGCCGGCAATCGCTAAGGAGTTCCATACAGGCTATAATATTTATAAAGGGATAGGAAAGGCAACAGTTATATCTGCTGTTCCTCTCGATGCCGAACTCCGCGCCGAGTTCGAGAATATGGTGAAGAAATTGAGCGCGAAAGACAAAGTCGAGCTTATCGAAAAAGTCGACAAAGATATGATCGGTGGTTTTGTTCTGAATGTTGGCGATAAGCAGATCGACGCCTCGATCAAGAATAAGTTGAAGGCGCTAAAAGTTAAGTTTAGTCATAACCCGTATATAAAAGAATTTTAATCTCTAAAGAATCATGGCAGAGATCAGACCAGAAGAAGTATCAGCAATTTTGCGCGAACAACTTTCACAAGCGCGTACAGAAGCCCAGTTGGAAGAAGTGGGTACCGTGCTTACTGTTGGTGACGGTGTAGCGCGCATCTACGGACTTACACAAGCACAAGCAGGTGAATTGATCGAGTTCGAGTCAGGACTGAGAGCACTAGTGCTGAACCTTGAGGAAGACAACGTAGGAGCTGTATTACTTGGTGAATCAAAAGGAATAAAAGAAGGTGATACCGTTAAGCGCACTGGAAAGATCGCTTCAGTTGAAGTGGGAGATGGAATGCTTGGCCGGGTTGTAGACACCTTGGGGCACCCTATTGACGGTAAAGGTCCTCTGTCCGGACAGCTCTATGACATGCCGTTGGAACGTAAAGCTCCTGGCGTTATTTTCCGCCAGCCAGTAAACGAACCGTTGCAGACGGGTATAAAAGCCATTGATTCGATGATCCCTATTGGCAGAGGTCAGCGTGAGCTTATCATAGGTGATCGCCAGACAGGGAAAACGGCTGTCGCGCTCGATACCATTGTCAATCAAAAAGAGTTCTACGAAAAGGGCGAGCCAGTCTTTTGTATCTACGTGGCTATTGGCCAAAAGGCTTCGACCGTTGCGAACGTATCTGCGGCATTGGAAAAGGCCGGTGCTCTTCCCTATACAGTGATTGTTTCTGCTTCAGCGGCTGATCCAGCTCCGATGCAGTTCTTTGCTCCATTTACAGGGGCCGCTATTGGAGAATTCTTCCGCGATACCGGCAGACCTGCATTAGTTATCTATGATGACCTTTCAAAGCAGGCGGTGTCCTATAGAGAAGTTTCTTTGCTTTTGAGAAGGCCTCCCGGACGTGAAGCATACCCTGGTGATGTGTTCTACCTTCACTCAAGACTTCTTGAGCGCGCTGCAAAGATCATTAACAATGACGCGATCGCTCAAAGCATGAATGATCTACCGCCATCTATAAAGCACTTGGTAAAAGGTGGAGGTTCGTTAACTGCACTGCCCATCATAGAAACACAAGCAGGTGACGTGTCAGCATATATCCCTACGAATGTGATCTCCATTACAGACGGACAGATATTCCTCGAGACTAACCTGTTCAACTCCGGTATCCGGCCAGCAATTAACGTTGGTATTTCAGTGTCCCGCGTAGGCGGGTCTGCTCAGATCAAATCAATGAAAAAGGTTGCCGGAACATTGAAGCTTGACCAGGCTCAGTTCCGCGAGCTTGAAGCGTTCGCCAAGTTTGGTTCGGATCTCGACGCGGCTACAAAACTCACTATCGAACGTGGAAGAAGAAATACAGAGATCCTTAAACAGGATCAGTATGCACCGGTGCCCGTTGAGGAACAAGTCGCGATCATAACGGCTTCCACCCGTGGTTTCATGGACAAAGTGCCTGTGAACAAGGTTAAACAGTTTGAAAAGGAATTCCTTGAACTTATGCGCGCTACAAATCGCAACGTGTTGAATAACCTGCGTGCCGGAAAATTTGAGGATAACGATATTGACATAATTAAAAAGACTGCAACGGAATTGGCAACGAAGTTTGCATCCTGAGTTAAGTGCGTAGTAACGTATGGCTAATTTAAAAGAAGTAAAGAACCGCATCGTATCTGTTGTAAGTACTCAACAGATCACTAAAGCAATGAAAATGGTTGCTGCGGCGAAGTTGCGAAAAGCCCAGGATAAGATTACTCAAATGAGGCCGTATGCACTGAAACTTGAAGCGATCTTAAAAAACCTTTCCGGTGCTCAAATGTCTGGCGACGCCGACAATTGGTACAGCCAGGTGCGGGACGAAAAAAAGATACTTATCGTAGCCGTCAGTTCTGACCGCGGTTTGTGCGGATCATTCAACAGTTCTGTATTTAAAGGTGTTACACGACTGATACTGGAGAAATA
>DASVBA010000550.1:0-7069 GCA_036376095.1 Chryseolinea sp. | reverse complement strand
TAATTCGCAGCTCACGACAGTTTTAGCAGATCTTTTGCAGGAGGGGTTGAATGAAAAACTGAGCTCCGACCCTGAGTACGCATATATCAAAAATGCTTTTGCTGAAAACAGCCTCACGGATTGGACCCCTTCCGCGAAGATGTACATGTATCACGGTGAGTCTGATGTAACTGTACCCTATCAGAATTCCGTCGACACGTACAATAAGTTAATTTCTAACGGTGCGTCTAATAGTAACTTGACGTTCATCAAACTAAGCGGCGATCACGCCTCTGCTATCCAACCCTATATTATGGACTTTGTTCCAAAATTATGGGCGTTACGATAGCGTGCGGATGATCTTGAAGGACCGTTGCCTGAAAAAACGACCCAAACATTCAACAAACACATCGAATAATGATTTCTTTTTCTACCAGAGCTTGGCAGGGTACTCGCCTGCGTCCACCAGTTCCTTGATACGCCGGGATACTTCTTCTTTATCTTCCTTGTAAGTAACACCAAACCAGACGTTGCTTCCATTCAGGATCTTTACTTTTCCTTCACCATCTTTGATCAATTCGTTCACAATTATCGGAATGTAGAACTCAGACTTGATATTACCCTGATTGTTCTTGAGGAAGTTCTCAAACAGTTTCATAGAGAAATCAAATATGTTTGGTTGAAAACCCCAGAAGTTCATTGATGTGGGCGTATCGGGACTCAGCAATCTATCACCTTCCTTCTCTTTTGAGATGATCTTACCATTTTCCTTGACTATCGTTACCCTTTCAACGACGGAAGTTAAAAATCCATTTTGATCCTGCTCGCCACATCCCCGTGAAACACTTCCGTGTTCTGACAGAACATTTTTCAGGGTATAACCAACCATTGCGTGATGTCCTTCACTGTCTTTAGCGAAAAAATCTGCGATAGCTGCAAACGATGCCCGTCCATAAAAGTCATCGGCGTTAATAGCAACAAAGGGTTCATGTATTACGTCACGCGCGCACAACAAGGCGTGTCCGGTTCCCCAGGGTTTTGTGCGTTCGGGATTTTTATATTGAGGCTGGACGAGTTTGTCGAGGGATTGAACCACGAATTCTACCTCGACCTTGCCTTGTAGTCGTGGCAAGAACTTTTCTTTGACTGTTTCAAGTATTTCATCGCGAACGATAAAAACGATCTTGGTAAATCCAGAGCGGATCGCATCAAATAAAGAATAGTCCATGATAGTTTCGCCGCTGGGGCCGAAGCCATCGATTTGTTTAATTCCACCATAACGGCTGCCCATTCCGGCAGCGAGAACTAGTAATGCGAGTTTTTTTTTCGGCTTATTTGGCGCGTCCATAGGGTTTTAGATATTTCACACTTTAAAATTCTTGGTGTTTGCGCAAACATTCTTATTTTTCTGCTGATTTTCACTAATCAGCCAATAGAAAAAACAGGTTGTGCAGCAAATCAAAGTTCTTAAGTCCGGCGCAAAAATAGGCTTTTGATTGAATTTGCGGGGATGTACTGGAAATGTTGCGCACGAAAAATAAATAACCAAACTTGGACCAATCCTAACACCACTACATGACTACTACTCAGACGTCGACTAGCACACAGAAGTCGTATCTCGTTCCGATGATCATAATCGGGGCCTTATTTTTTGTTTACGGATTCTTCACATGGGTAAACGGGACGTTGATCCCGTACCTGAAGATCGCTTGCGAGCTTGAGACAGATTTACAATCCTTCCTGGTTGTTACGGCATTCTTTATTGCTTACGGCGTCATGGCTATCCCATCATCTTTTGTACTTAAAGCGACAGGCTACAAGAAAGGTATGGTGCTAGGGTTGTTTATCATGGCTGCAGGTTCGCTTCTTTTTATACCAGCTGCACAGTCTAGAAATTTTGATCTCTTCCTTATCGGACTTTTCATTATTGGGACAGGGCTAGCGTTGTTGCAAACGGCTTCGAATCCATACATCTCACACATAGGTCCCATTGAGAGTGCGGCGACGCGAATCAGTATCATGGGGATTTGTAACAAGTTTGCCGGAATTCTTGCGGGGTTAATATTTGGAGCGATCGCCTTGAACGATGCTGACGCTCTTATTCTAAGTCTGCAATCAATGGACGAAGCAGCCAAGAATGCACAACTTGATGAGCTTGCAAGTAGGGTGATCATGCCTTATGCGATCATGGCTTCTGTGCTTATTGTTCTTGCCGTTGCAATTCTGTTTTCGGGCCTGCCTGACCTCAAGGACGATGCTGGCGAGGTTATCGGTGGATCTTCGCTTAGCGCTGGTAAAACGAGTGTATTTCAATTTCCACATTTGCTATTAGGTGTACTGGCTATATTTCTGTACGTAGGTGTCGAGGTAATGGCAGGCGATACTATTATCAGTTATGGAAAATCGTTGGGTATAGAACTTTCGGTTGCGCGATACTTTACGCAAGGCACGCTCGCTTTCATGCTCGTGGGATATATTGTCGGGATTTTTACCATTCCAAAATACATTTCGCAACAAAATGCATTGAAATGGTGCGCCATTCTTGGCGTGGTGTTTACTGTACTTGCTGTAATGACATCGGGTTATGTCTCCGTTGGTTTCATCGCTTTGTTAGGGCTCGCAAACTCACTGATGTGGCCAGCGATCTTTCCTTTGGGAATTGATGGTTTAGGGAAATTCACCAAGACTGGCTCAGCATTATTAGTTACTGCCATCTCCGGCGGTGCAATTCTGCCGCTTATCTATGGCAAGCTGGCCTTACCGTGGGGATTGCAAGATGCGTACCTTATGATGGTGCCGTGTTATCTTTTCATCCTCTACTTTGCAGTTCGCGGGTACCGGGCTGGCAAGGCTTAAGACACAGCTTCAATAATATTGCGTTACTCCCTCCCGAATTTTACGGGAGGGATTTTTTTTAAATATTCTGTAAAAAAAATTCTTCAACCTTGTCCATCCCGCGGCGTTTGGTTCGTCGTAGTGTAAATTATGTTCAACCAAAATCCTTAACACAATGGAAAAGTACATGCTGATTTTCTTCGGTGGCGATCCCAGCCATCTTTCACCTGAAGCTCAACAAGCCCACATGGGAAAATGGTTTGCCTGGGTTGAAAAATTGCGGAAAGAACAACGCTATGTCGCAGGAGAAGCTTTGTTACCCGGTGGTAAAACTGTCAAGGGCCCGAAGAAGGCTGTAACGGATGGACCATTTGCCGAAAGCAAGGAAATAGTTGGTGGTTTTTTTGTCCTTAATGCAAAGAATCTCGATGAAGCTGTACAAATCGCCAAGGAATGTCCTGACTACGACCTCGGTGGTATTGTTGAAGTTCGCGAAGTAATGAAGTTTGATCAATAATATTGCCGCGATAGCCATACCGAATGCAATTTCCCGCAGATGACGCGGATTGAATGCTCGCAGATTTGCGCGGAATAGATCTGATGAAGATCAGCGTCTCTTTTGATCTGCGTAGATCTGCGGGAAAACAATTGCAAACGATAATCCGATATTGAAGCGCATTCGTTCGGCAAAGAAATCCCTAATTTTATGAATGCTTGAACAACAGGTAAACCAGCTGGTCGGCCATCTGTTCCGTCATGAAGCGGGAAAGATGGCTGCTGTCCTGACCCGCTTGTTGGGTTTCCAATCCCTGGATATTGCAGAAGATATTGTGCAGGATACATTGCTCAAGGCAATGACTACATGGAAGTTCAAAGGGATTCCCCAAAATCCTTCGGCATGGCTGTATACCGTGGCAAAAAGAAAAGCAATTGATGCCATCCGAAAGCGACGCCTTCACGATCACCATGAATCCGAAATCAGTAATGCTCTCAGGTCGGAATGGACGTTGTCGCCAACGGTAAGCAGTTTCTTTCTTGATGATGAGATCGAAGACAGCCAGCTGCGAATGATCTTCGCGTGCTGCCACCCGTCAATTCCATATGAATCACAGATTGCGTTAACTTTAAAAACGCTATGTGGGTTAAGCATAGCTGAAATCGCAAATAGTTTTATTACAAATGAGGAGACGATTGTCAAACGTCTGTATCGTGCGCGGGAAAAGATCAGGGAAGAAAAGATAAATCTCGAAGCCCCTGCTCCGGCCACAATGCCCGGCAGAATGGATGCTGTTCTCCATACACTTTATTTGCTTTTCAGTGAAGGTTACAACTCATCCCATCCCGATCGACTGATCCGTCACGAATTATGCGAAGAGGCGATGAGATTGTGTCACATCATCGTAAATAATCCGATTACAGCTGCCCCAAGGGCAAGTGCTTTGTTAGCGCTAATGTGCTTTCAAGCGTCCCGCGAAGAGGCGCGACTTTCAGAAGATGGCAGGGTGATTCTTCTTCAAGATCAGGATCGGACAAAATGGAGTCAACCGTTGATTGAGAAAGGAAAGTTATACCTTGAACGATCCGCGGAAAGCGATGAATTCAGTGAATATCACATTGAAGCTGCGATCGCTGGTTGTCATTCCCGGTCACCTTCATTCAAAGAAACCAGATGGAATAATATTATCGAGCTTTACACGTACTTGCTTCGGGTAAAACCCGGACCAATCGTTGAGTTCAATAGGGCGATCGCCGTTGGTTATGGGCATTCCCCACTCGCCGGCCTTAAAGCTCTTCAAGAAATCAGTGGATTGGAAAGTCATTACCTTTACTATGCAGCTATCGGCGATTTCCACTCTGAATTAGGTGACGAAGAAAATGCGCGTCTCAACTATGAAAAGGCAATGACGCTGACGACATCTAACACGGAAAAGAAATTGCTGCAGTCGAAACTTGGCAGGTTGACCGTTAAATCATGAGTAAGTGTTCGATCTCGTTGGAAATGATCTGTTCCCTTTTAACGAAGTCACCCTGAACCGGAACAAAATCAATCCCTCGTTGAACCAATTCATCCGTGAATGTTTTCATCATGGATTCCCGATGCTCACCGAGGTCGCGCAATCCATCCGGCACCCAGGGTACATCAATGTCTAACAAAAAATACGTGCTGTAAGCTACTTTCTTTTCAAGAGCGTAGAGAATGTCAGGCACTGAGTTCAGATAATGTCGACAATAGATCTGGGTGGTGATGACATCCGTATCACATATCAGTATTTTGTTCGCCGTCTTTGTCTTTTGCTCTATCCGTTCGAAATGGGCGACGGCTATTTTGACGATGTCATCGACGGTGAAATCATTCGAGTTAATGAATTCTCTTGCGACTTCCGGAACATATTCCGTCTGATAGCGATTGGCGAGCCTTATGGCCAACGTCGACTTTCCAGTACTCTCAGGTCCGTATAGGCAAACCTTCTTTACAAAATACGGACGAACAACTTCAGGCAGGTACTCCCAATAAACGAACGGGTTCTTCCTTATCATCGTTGCCGACACGGGATGGTTCTTTCTTCCAGGATCAAACGATATGTGTTTTATTCCCAGATTGACAGCAAACGGATCGCCGTACGCCTCCGAACTAATCAACACATCGATTGGCGGATAAATGCGGCGGATCACTTCACTCCATTTCCTTGTTCTTTCCGGGAGAGGGAGTTGGTCGTTATCAAAATCGTCCTTGATCATCGCCGGCTTGATGGTCGGGTGATCTTTGAAGATTTCATTGATCCATGAAAATCTAAGATCGGCGGGAATAGGATCCACATCCGTGTAGCTCATGGAGACAATGAGCTCATCGCATTGACTTGCAGCAAAATTTATTAAGGAAATATGTCCCTTGTGAACGGGTAAAAACTTTCCAATGACAAGGCCGCGTTTCATGGGGAATGGTGAGGGTAAGTAGTGAGTAGTGAGTAGTGAGTAGTGAGTAGTGATTAGTAAGTAGTAAGTAGTAACTAGTAAGTAGTAAGTAGTAAATGGTAAGTAGTAAATGGTAAAGGATAAAGGGTTAGTTAGAGGTTAGTTTGTCTTTTTGCCAGAAAGAAACCCAGGCCGCAACCAATCGCATCGGCAACCATATCGTCAACGCCAAAGGTCCGGTGCGGAATGAAACGTCCTTGTATTATCTCTATGATAATTCCGTAAGCAACAAAAGCTACGGCCGTCCAGACCAGCGCATTTTGCAGGCGAGAGCGAATTTTGATCTTGTGTAAAAGCGGCAGGGACCATAGTAAAACCAGCACGGCAAATAGTGCGACGTGTACCCATTTGTCCAGGTAAATTATGTCAAACCACGACTTCTCCGGAAACTCATCACCCGGAAGGCAAAAAAGGATCGTAGCTACAATTAAAAACAGCGCTGCGGGCCAGAACGTTTTGATCGTGATCCTCATATCAAGTTTGATTGTCTTTGCCGTTCGCGGTTGTATTCTTTGATCCAGTTCCATAATGCAAACACTGCGATCAAAGTAAAGATGAAGTATTCCAGGGAGAAAAACTTAGCACCTTTGAGGTAATAGAGGATTGTGGCAACGACGTCTATTACGATCCATATGATCCAGCATTCAACCTTCTTTTGTATCATGAAGAATGTTGTGATGACGCTCATAACAAGAATGAAAGAATCCGCATAGGGAAAGGCACTTGGCAGGTTAAACAAAAGCGGCAGCCATTCATGCAGTTTGCTTGCAAGTGAACCCACGAGAACTGTTCCTGCAATTCCACCCAAGCATAACAATACAAATTGTTGTCGTTTCATAAAACTGACTTTCAGTTCATTGTGCCTGTCCTCTTCACCTGGTTTAGGATTTGCCCAACGCCACCAACCCATGATATTCGTAACAAAGAAGAATCCCATGAGAAACATATCGGGATAAAGCTGGATTTGATAGTAGAAGAATGCAGAAAGAAAAACATTTATGATACCGATCGGCCAACTCCAGATGTGTGCTTTTGCTGACAGGGCTACAGCTGTGAGGCCGGTGATGACGGAAAAAAATTCCAGGTAACTCATTTGGTAACCAAGAATCTGAAAAAATATATTTTCTATATCAAAGAATTGCATTGGCGAAAGATAGAAACTGAATTGATAATTTTTATAGTTTTAAGCCCTAAATACTAAAGTTGTGATGAGGTTAACTGTTGTGGTACTACTATTCATAAGTCTCAGTTCATTTGCTCAAAAAAAGAAAAAGAAAGACGA
>DASVBA010000219.1:0-5736 GCA_036376095.1 Chryseolinea sp. | reverse complement strand
GATTTCTCGGAACGTCTGCGGCCGCTTCGTCAGTAAGGCTCGATGCCAAGTCTCAGGTCAAGAGCATTGAACTCACATGGAGTGCGTTTACTCCGTGGTCGAATTTTATTCAGACCGTGCCCAATAAACATCTTATCTACCGCGGGCCCGAGGGAGCAACGGAAGCAGACCTTCAGCTCATAGCCGAGGTGGATGTATCATCCACGGGATTTATTTATCTGGATGAAGGACAACATAACGGCGTTCCGTTAGTTGACAACGAGGTATATTGTTATCGCGTCATGACACGTGGAGGCTATGGCAATCCGCAAATACCTCAGCCGTTAGAAAATTTCTCCCAGATCATTTGTGCACAGCCGGGCGATACCATACCGCCCTGTCAACTGCAACCGCCGCTAAGAAGCACGCTAGACTATGTGGACTGCAATGATTACTACCAGAAGTTCTGCCAAAAGGATAGCTACAGCAACATTATTTATTGGAACAGGTCGGAAGACGCGGAATGCCGAACTGATGTCCGAGGCTACAACGTGTACGCCGCAAGTCGTGTAGGGGAAGAATTCTCCCTGATCGCTGAAAATGTAAGAGATACTTTTTACATAGATAATGACCTACTATCGTTCGCCCGATGTTACAAGGTTGCGGCGGTCGATCGATCCGGTAATATTGGCGAGCTCAGCGAAGAATTGTGTATCGATAATTGCCCATACTACGAGCTGCCAAATGTGTTTACACCGAACAGCGATCTCAAAAACGATTTCTTCAGCGCATATAGCATTCGTGGGTATGAGTGCGGTGAAGATGGTTGTCCCGATGTGCCGCCGCAACTCACGTTGAAGTGCGCAAGATTCGTTCAGAGTGTAACTTTCACCGTGTACAACCGCTGGGGTCAGGAAGTTTACGATTACGACGGCCGTGTTGGTGACGGCGAGAACAACATTTACATCGACTGGGATGGTAGAGATGATAAAGGCTCTGAGCTGGCCTCAGGTGTGTATTATTATGTGGCAGAGGTCACCTTCGATTCTGTCAATCCTGCAAACCAGACTAAAAAGATCAAAGGATGGGTTCACCTGGTTCGATAGATACGGGTGGCAAAATTATAGTTCTTTTTGATGGTGTTTGTAACCTGTGCAACGGAACAGTGAAGTTCATTATCAAAAGAGACAGGTCATCAAAGTTCCTTTTTGCCTCCCTTCAGTCCGACTTTGGTCAGACGCAGTTGTTAAGATTGGGGCTGGATCCTACACAACTTCACAGCATCATTGTCCTTGAGAACGGAAAGTTCTATGAAAGAAGCGATGCTGCCCTGAAAATTGCATCAGGCTTAGCCCGACCGTGGCCTGCGTTAGGAATGTTCAGAGTATTGCCACGATCTCTCCGGGACTGGGTTTACGACCTGATCGCGAAGAACCGCTACAAGGTGTTCGGCAAGCAGGAGAGTTGTATGATACCCACGCCAGAAATGAAGACGAAGTTTGTGGGGTAGGTTGTGCAGAGAGATAATAATATTCAGGATGCATAAACCAGAATGAATTCGGACCCTATGGCGGATACATACGCGTTGTGGCGCATTACCTCAAAATTCAAATTCACCGACGTACAGAACTATGAAATTATATACGTCACTTTTGTTGATTTTTGCGCTAATGGCCTCAAATGGAGATAAGTCAACTTATCCAATAGGTTTTAATCTGCTAACAATAGTTGATTCAACAAATACCAGTTTTAGAACAATTCCTTTAGGAATCTGGTATCCTACTTCAGGTAATCCAGGTAAACCTGATGTCGTAATGGCCGAATACCTAAAATCGCATCTAAGAAGTCATGAATATCTGGTCTTATCTACCATTGCTATAAACAACTCATCGGATTCCGTACAACTTTGGCAAACGTTAAAGAGACCTCTTGATGCTGTAAAAAATGCAGCTTTTCCTCAAAAGAAATACCCTTTGATTCTATATGCTGCTAGTATCAATGCAGATTTAGGTGAGAACTATGAGATGATGGAATATCTGTCAAAACACGGATATATTGTTGGTGCTATTTCCAGCTTTGGTCCGGATTATGAGAGATTAAAATTTGATCTGCCAAGTGTAAAGGCACAAGAAACGGATATGCGGATCGCCTTAAATTATCTTATCAACCAACCGTATGTAGATACCAACAAAATCGGCGTTATCGGATTTAGTTACGGAGCATTGCCTGCTGTAAGATTGGCGACAACAAATCTTGATATAAAAGCTTTAGTTACTTTGGATGGCTCCCACACTTATTTTCGAGATCTAATTTTTGAAGACACTCTTCTCTATAAGAATAAGGTTCCTACACCCTACCTACAACTTTCACAGCGAAAGTTCAAAACCGATGAGCCGGATAACTATTTTCTCAGAAAACAGATCTCCGGTAAGTCTTTTTATATTCGTTCTAACAAGATGGATCATCAGGATTTTAGTTCAAATTATCTCCTTGTTAAAAGCTTTACGCCTGATTCATTGTTTGAAAAGAATCAGCTAAGGGTATATTATGAGCCGATACCGAAAGCCGAGAAGCGACGATGCTATGAGTTAACAAAAGGCCTAGTTAAAACCTTTTTTGATGCCTCGCTTAAAGGTGAAGAAAAAAAATATAATGATCTGTCGAAAACAATTGTCAGGTTTAAGGCTGATTTTATTGAGTATGAAATCAGGAACTAAGAGACTGAATGAATCTAAAAAAACGCGCCACAACAAAATGCTTAATCAATGGTGGGTTTAGCGTTAATTTGTATTTTAGGTTATCAGGTCACATATGGTGAAACTGGAACAGTTACGGGAGTCGAATTCCCGCCACTGCTTATGCACAACGTTGAATAGCTTGCTCAACCTGACAGGCGACAATCAGCAGCAATACATAACGAATAATAATAGTTAAGGAAACCTGACTGAGAATGAAAAAAAAGACAATTCTTACACTCCTCATTGGACTAATTGGTCTATCTTCTTTTACTAACCCTGCGGTTAGCTACGAACAACTGGCTTTTGACTACTTCGTTTCGCGGATTCTTGCGACGGATTTTAAGCATCTATCGGAAGTTGAGTTCAAAGGCGAGACTGAAGCCACATACTCCACCCTGGGAAACTATAAATTTTGTCTAAAACCCGAGGAAAAGCTCCAGTCGTTGATAAAAGCGGCTACCAAAGATCCGGTGTATTATTTCGAGAAGATAACGTATAATCAAGTCAAGAACATAACGATTACAAATCTTAAGGACGATTCGAAAACAGCAAAGCTATTCATCTATCATTCGGTTCGGGTGGCGGATAATTATTATGTGTTTTTGGCAATACATCAATCCAACGAGCAGGTATCTCAGTATGTCGTTGAATTAAATGTGGATGGAGAGGTTGTGCGGTACTGTAGAATGGCTTGATGAGAGCTGCTTCTGGAGCTTGATTGGGTTAAATTTGTAATATGGCTTCAAATTATTGTCCGCTTGCCGGCGACACCATTACTAACCTGAGGAGACTAGAGTTTTTGGTTGCAAAGAGGGTAATAGTAATTACTCTTTTATGGTTGATGCCAAATTCGGTAAAGAGCCAGGATGCTGAAGAGTTTTTCAATACTGCAATGAATGTTTAGGATTAGTTTATTAATAGTTAGCGGGCTTCTACTTTCGTATTTCGGAGCAAAGATCACCAGAAGTGTTTCGGTCGTGGATACGGTAACTGAATTGCGAACCGACCATTTTGTTATTTCGTATCACGGCATCTACCGTAGCGAGGCAAAAGATGTCGCCGATAGCCTTGAAAAAAACTATGATAGGATCAGAACAGATCTCGGCGATCCCGACCACGAAGTCATCCGCGTCTTTGTGCACCCGACTCAGGATGATTTTAACGAGGGAACAGGACTTCCCAACAGCACGGCGAATGGAACAAGCCGTGGTCCAAATGAATTCCATTTGATCTGGACAAACTGGTTCAACAGCATCTTTCCCGACGATCCGACAAAGACAGCAATTCATGAGTTTACACATTGTGTTCAGCTGAACATTCTCATCAAACAGGCGCAAAGAGAACAGGGAGCTCCTGACAAGGGCGATTTTGAAAAGGCTTTTGAGAAAAAGTTCATTGAGCAGTATCCTCAATGGTTCTGGGAAGCCATCTGCGACTACGAAGCTGGTATTGTAAACAGCATCAGTGTGAAGTATGCAATGACAAAGAGTCCCACCCTGAAATCATTGAACAACAGTAATCAAGTTTATAATGTTGGCTACACAATTATCGAATATATAGTGGAGAAATGGGGTAGGGACAAACTGCCATCCCTGATTACCTCTTATGTTGATATTGAGACCGTCTTAAACATAAGTGAGCCGGAATTTGAAAAAGGTTGGATGGAATATGTGGATGCAAGGTACTAACGCCTAGACATGTTCAGCTGTAAAAGTTAAGATGACACGATCAAAGTGGCAACGCTTCGTCCTTTTAATGGTATCTTCTATAGTGTTGCATCGCTGTCAAATAACCGCGCTGATGAAATCATCAAAATTCTCATTCTTTGCTATCTTCACCGACGAAAAACCTTACAACCAATGCCAACTACCCGATGCCTTCAATCCGCCTTATGGATTATTCTGTTTGCCGCCATTTACTCCTGCAAGACAAGTTCTCCGGAGACCGTTTCTCCCGATGACGCATTCAATCGATACAAGGAATCATTCATCGAAGAGCTATGGAAACAGGCTCCAGTCTGGGCAAGTAGTGTGGGTTATCACAAGTACGACAGTGTACTGATCGTCCCGGACAATTCCTCGCGTGAGTCAGACCTTGCCTTTGTTCAGGAACACTTAGATAGCTTGGGAAGAATAGACGAGAAAACTCTTTCAGATAACAACCGGACAGACTATCTGATGATACGCGACCAGTTGAAGTCGATTGCGTGGGATATAAACAGTTATAGAGCCTTCGAATGGGATCCTTCAGAGTACAATGTAAACGGGACGTTTGCTGAAATGCTGAACGGCAGCTATGCGCCGCTTGAGGAACGTCTGCGTAATTTTTATCTGAGGATGAAATACGTTCCCGCATATTATGAAGCAGCAAAACTGAACATAAAGAATCCTACACTTGAACACACAGAGCTGGCGATCGACCAAAATCTCGGAGGCGTTACGGTCTTTGAAGAGGATTTGAAGAAGGCACTTGATACGGCAAAATTAGAGGAAGGAGAAAAGCAGCAAATACTGGCAAGAGCTGCTATTTGTGCCGGCGCGGTGAAAGGATATGCGGACTGGCTAAAGCAACTGGACAACAAAGAACCCCGTAGCTTCCGCTTAGGCAAGGAGTTACATTCCCAGAAATTCGACCTGGACATTCAGTCTAGTTATACCGTGGATGCCATTTACAACATAGCGGTCCGCCACAAAAAAGAACTTCACAAGAAAATGGCGAAGCTGGCCCATGAGCTGTGGCCGAAATATATGGGCAACGCTCCCAAGCCGGCTGATAGCCTCAAATTAATTCGCGCCGTTATTGATAAAATCTCATTGAAGCATGTCAACCGCGACTCCTTTCAACTTGCGATTGAAAAACAAATTCCGGAGCTGACCGAGTTTGTGAAGCAAAAGGATCTAATTTACCTCGACCCGTCAAAGCCTCTTGTAGTGCGTAAGGAGCCCGCGTACATGGCAGGCGTGGCAGGGGCTTCTATATCCGCTCCCGGGCCCTACGATAAGAATGCTAACACATACTA
>DASVBA010000218.1:0-4937 GCA_036376095.1 Chryseolinea sp. | reverse complement strand
TTAAACAGGTGGAAACTTATACTGCAAATCGACAACAACGGCATTACCGACGTGAATAACGGAGCGAGCGCCGTATATTATCCCTGAACTCCAGGATCCGTAGGTCTTTTAAAAAGGCATTCCGAAATAGCGAATCAGACCCGAATTAATGCAAAATTTAAAGACTTTTACCAGTAGGTTAACAGGCCTAAAAACCCCTGAACGACAGGGCACGCGGGAAATTGGATTTAATGTTTAGTTTAACTACATTTTTCCAAGGGCTCCCGGGTACAATGGTTAGACTTTGCGCTACTATTTTGATGATGTTATCGACTGCATTATTGAATGCTCAGCAGTTTTCTATGTCCCTTGGCGTTTTCACCGGTTTAACGTCCACGTTCACCCTGGACGATGGAATCGCTAACGACCCGAGGTATGCGGCTGCTTACGGTGTGAAATTTGCGCCTATTGGAATGAATTTTGGGATGGATTATGAAGGATTTGGTTTTGTTGTGAGTCCTGGGATAGTCAATGTGGGACAAAACTTCTATGTGGTTAACACAGTTGGCGGACAGGATGGTAAACGGGAAATAAATCTCAGGTACCTGAATATCCCGGCTGGATTTAAGATTCATATCATCCGGCTTTCGTTCTTTAAAGTGAGTGGGGTCATCTCTCTCAGTGCGGCCTATCTGTTAGATGGAGAAGAAAAAATAAGTCACACGGCAACGAAGCTGAAATTCCCCACGGAAGTATACCCAATCTTGCCCGAAGACTATATCATTCAATACGACGGAGTTGCCGTGCCAGAAGTTAGCAATTATACAATTTCAAGTAAGAGCGACTTCAACTCCCTTCAACTATTCGCTGCGGCGGGGTTCCGATCAGACTGGGACATCAGCAACCATTGGCGACTGACGTTTGACTTTCGCGTAAACTATGGATTAAATGACCCGCGCACGGATGAGTACGTTGCGAAAGTTGACGCATATCAAGCGCTGTATGATATGCCTGGCCAGCGAAGAGATCTGTTTCCTCAAATTTCTCTAGGGATTTCCCGATACATAGATATTGAAAAGAGTGATAAAGAGAGAAAGAAAAAACTCAAAGGAAGTTCAAAGAAGTATAAGGAGAAACGGTACCCTTATCCAAAGCCCAGAAATGTAAAACCAAAAGGTTAATCCAGTAGTATGCTTTCGCGCAGATCTTTCATTCAATCATTGATGCTTCTTGGTGGAGTATCGACCGCTTTACGCGCCGGCCAAAGACGACGGACAATCATGACCGTAACGGGACCCATAAGCGCTGACGAGCTTGGGACCACGTTGATACACGAGCACATCCTTGTTGACTTTATCGGGGCCGCCCAATATAACCCCCAACGCTGGAATGATGATGAAGTGGTAGAAAAGGTGCTTCCCTTTCTGAAAGAACTAAGAGATGCGGGATGTAAGTCCATCATAGAGTGTACGCCTAATTTTCTCGGTCGCGATGTACTACTACTTCGAAGGTTAAGTCGGGACTCCAAATTATCTATAATTACCAACACAGGTTATTATGGCGGATCGGACGAAAAATTCCTACCGCCTCAAGTGTTTACCGAATCGTCCTCCCAATTATCGATGAGGTGGGTTGCCGAATTCGAAAATGGCATAGATGGCACAGATATAAAACCTGGCTTTATGAAAATCAGCGTCAACCCCGGCGCACTGACAAAGGTGTCTCAAAAATTGGTAGAGGCGGCAGCAAAGACTCACTTACAAACCGGGCTTACGATTGCCTCCCATACCGGGCCCGCGATTGCAGCGTTCGAAGAGATTGAGATCCTGCGAAAACAGGGTGTCTCTCCGGAGGCGTTCATCTGGGTGCATGCTCAAAGTGAAAAAAATACGAACGAGCATGTCAGGGCTGTGCGTACAGGCATGTGGGTAAGTCTCGATGGCGTCAGCGATTCCAACATTAAGGAGTACACTGACACGCTTGTCCATTTAAAAAAAGAAAATTCTCTTCATAGAATTCTGCTGTCCCATGACGCAGGATGGTATGAACCGGGCGAGCCAAACGGCGGCAACTTCAGAGGATATACAGCGTTGTTCAAACTGTTGCTTCCGGCGCTAAAAGAAAAAGGATTCAGTGATAAAGAAATAAATCAACTTCTTGTTGAAAACCCTAAGAATGCATTCGCGATAAATATCAGGAAGCTGCAAGGTTAATTCTAAGGATCTAACCAATCTCACTCAGGCTTTCGTTGTTCACAAGGTTTTTCATTGCGCGGGCGAGAAGCTCAGCACAGCTGACGATCTCTATCTTTGGATGATCGATCTCTTCTATTACGGAGTCTGAGATGTATAACTTTTCAATGGCAGATTTCTGAATTGCATCTAGCGCATTACCACTCAATATACCATGAGTGCAATAGGCGCGAACAGATTTCGCTCCGTGCTCCATAAGAACGTCTGCAGCGGCGCATAAGGTACCTGCAGTATCTACAAGATCATCAATCAGTATGATATTTCTGTCGTTCACATCGCCAATGATCTCCATACGGGCAACCTGATTGGGTCTTAACCGCTCCTTGTTGATCACGGCCATCTCCGCATCTATATGCTTTTTGTATTGTTTGATGCGCTTTATCCCTCCAAAATCCGGACTGCAAAGGCACAGGTTGCTCAGCCCGGAATTTTTTATATGATCAACAAAAAGTCGTAGCGACGAAAGTGGATCAAGAGGTATCTTATAAAAACCTTCAATTGCATTGGTGTGCAGATCAAGAGTGATAATCCGGTCTGCCCCCATGAGTTGGATGATGTCGGCAACAATTCTTGATGAGATAGACGTCCGTTGAGCATCTCTCCTTTCCTGACGGCTGTGTGGAAGATAAGGTATTATTAAAACTACTTCTTTTGCCGAAGATCGTCTCGCCGCATCTACAGTCATCAACATTTCGAAAAAACGCTCGTAAGGCATATTTACTTTGGCCACCAGGAAAACAGCCTGCCCACGAACACTTTCATTGAATCGAACAAACAGCTCGCCATCCGAAAACTTTTCTCTAAATATCAGATGTAGTGGCAACTGCAGCACGGTCGCTATTTTTTTTCCCAGAATCGCTGCAGTTGACGTTGCGTAAAGTTTCATTCCTTCGATATCGCGCATGATCCCAAGAATTAATTTGAGCTTATAAGGTTGAATCGACTGCAATAATACTTTTAGTTCTTCAATTTGGCGATCCTCTTCCTCAAATCAAAGGCATAAAAAAAGCAATCTCTGAAAGAACTCAGAGATTGCCCATAAATATCAACACCGTGAGAGATCAGCTGTATGTCCTGTCGTGAGAACGTTTTTCATCCCATTCTTTAGTTGGACCAAAGTAGGTTGAATCCGTAGCATGAAGGTGTTTCTTGACTTCCTCGTCCACAAGCTCAATACCAAGTCCTGGCGCAGTAAGAGGTACGGGTGCGTACCCTTTGTCGATCAGCTTCCGCCCGTCTGTTGTTTTCACCAGACCCTCCCACCAAGTGACATCAACGGAGTGATGCTCCAGCGAAAGGAAGTTCTGCGTCGCGGCGGCGCAATGGACGTTTGCCATAAATGAAACCGGTGTGCCCGCCTGGTGCATAGCCATGGCAATTCCTTTCTCTTCTGCATAGTCACCGATCCGTTTTGTTTCCAACAGACCGCCTGAAGATGCAAGGTCAGGATGGATAATGTCCACGGCGTGGTTGTCGATCAACGGCTTGAAGTACTCTAGCAGGAAGATATCCTCTCCTGTCAATGTTGGCGTTTCAAGAGCTTCCGTTATGGTTTTGTGTTGTTCGGTGTATTGCCAGGGAACCATATCTTCCAACCAGGCAAGTCTGTATTTGTCGAGGGCTTTGCCGAGTCTTATACAATTATTAATATCGAAGTGGCCGTAGTGATCTGTTGAAATAGGAATTTCATATCCAACCATACTTCGCACGTTCTCGACAATTTTCTGCAGTTCTTCCAATCCTTTCTCGGTGATCTGAATACCAGTAAAAGGGTGACGTGTGTTTGCATACGACATATAACCGCCCTGCCACTGACTTGTACCTTCCTTGAATATATTAGGATTAACTAACGTACCTGGTATATTTCGAAGCTCTCCGATCGAAACGTCCATTTTAAGCCATGAGTATCCTTGCGTTTCGGTTCTATATTTTATCAACTTCAATTGTTCTTCGGGGCTCTTAGACTCGGGAGTATCCGCGTAAAGCCGCACGGTATCCCGATATCGGCCACCCAATAATTGCCAAGCCGGAACGTTGTATGCCTTCCCGCAGAGGTCCCACAACGCCATCTCTACTGCGCACACACCTCCTGCTTGTCTGGCCTGACCTCCAAATTGCTTGATTATTTTGAAGATCTTTTCAACGTTACACGGGTTCTCTCCCAATATCCGGCTTTTCAACATCAAGGCATATCTTGGATCTGCACCGTCGCGCACTTCGCCTAATCCATAAATACCCTGGTTCGTATCGATTCTTATAATCGCGGTGCGTCCCATAACAGCAGTAACGCAATAGCGGAGATCAGTGATCTTTAGATCGGACGGGCTAGACGTCTTTTTTACTTTGGAAGTAGTTTGGGCAATTGTATCTTCAATACTGAGGCCCATAAGACCAGCCATTGTTATGCCACCCAGAGCAGTCTTCTTTAAAAAATCACGTCTATTGTCTCTGGTGTCAGGACTGTCAATTTCTGCCTGCCTGGCTGCGGCTGCGGCCGTTTCCCGTACTTTATTTTTGTGGATGATTTCCTGCAGTATACTTTTCATAATGGTGTAAGGTTTAGTATGATGTTATAAAAATTCTTTAATAGTTGTGCTGTTTTAAATAGTCATCTAGCTCTTTCTTAGGCATTGGCAACGTTCCGGGATAGTTATTGAGCCAATTGATAAAATCCTGTTTGATTGCTGTTGTCCACTCACTGTCTAT
>DASVBA010000207.1:0-4620 GCA_036376095.1 Chryseolinea sp. | reverse complement strand
TGAACGGCTACCGCTGAACCCCCGGACGATCCACCAGGCACCCTGGTATTGTCTGCATCATTTAGAACAGGGCCGAACGCAGAATTTTCATTTGAGGATCCCATGGCAAACTCATCGCAGTTCTGACGGCCGATAATTATTGCATCTTCGTCTAGCAGACGCTGAACAGCCGTTCCGTTGAATTGTGAAATGAAGCCATCGAGCACCCTGCTGCTGGCTTGCAGAGGATGATCCTTGTAGGCCAATACATCCTTTAAGCCCACAACGAGACCTGCTAGCTTTCCGGCCTTCCTCTCTTTGATCTTGGTATCTATTGCACCTGCGCGTTCGAGCGCTTCATCCTCGTATACACTCAAAAACGCATTGAGGTATGATTTTGCTTTGATGTTGGTAAGATGATGACGGACTAAGTCCTGACAGGAAAGTTTACCGTGCTGCAGATCGTTCTGTATTTCGCGAAATGTAGCGTACGTTTTCAAAACTATTTCCCGTCGTCAATTTTGGCGGCGCTGCTGGCGTCCTCAACTTCCTTTTTCACGTCCTTAACAGAATCCTTGAATTCGCGTACGCCTTTACCCAATCCTTTCATGAATTCAGGTATTTTCTTGGCGCCGAAAAATACAAGGACAAAAAGGCCAATGAGAAGAATTTCCTGGAAACCAACCCCGCTAAGAAACAAAAATGTAGCTGTCATGTGTATTTAATTTTATTGTTGAAAGGGTCCATGCATGTGCTTTCTGCCAGTCTCGTCAGGGAGGGGCAAAAAGCCATTCCAAGCACCAAAATTTAAAGTCGTAGGGACAAAAATAGGGTAAAAAAGCGTACGATCAAATCAACGGGAAGGGGATGTTAGAAGTTCGGTATCGGCGGCACGAAAGCATTATTCCCGGCCAAAACATGGGCCGGGGAAATTCAAAAATACCTACACCCTTACATGTTCTTAAGCCAGCCCTGAGGGTCCAGCGCGGTTGTATTCTTAAAAATCTGAAATCTAAGCTCGGAAACACCTTCGTTGTTGGAAAAAACCTTGCCGATCTCCTGGTTTGTGGTGACTTTTTGTCCACTTCTGACAAATACTTCCTTTAGGCCTGCGTACACGGTGAGATACTCGCCATGCTTAATAATAACTGTACTGCCCAACCCTTGGATAAAAGCCACACGCCGAACTTCGCCATCGAATATAGTCTTTACTTTTTCGTTTTCCTGCGTCTGGATATTTACTCCATTGTTGTTGACGACCACACCTTTCAGTGCCGGATGATTCTGTCTTCCGAATTTCTGAGACACAAATCCTGAGGAAACGGGCCACGTGAACTTCGCTTTGTTTTCTTCAAAGGAGTTCGACAACGAAGCGATGTCCCCCTTGTTGGCACGAGCGGCACGAGCCATCTCTTCTTTAATTAAATCTTCAATCAGTTTATCAAGGCGGGCCACCGCTTTTTTCGTTTCCTCCAAATCCTTCTTCAGCTTTTTCTCCTGCTTTTCAAGTACACGTACAAGTGAATTTTGCTTTTGCTTCAACTTTGTAAGACTCGTAGTTGCAGCAACCTCATCATTCAGCAGCTTGCTTTTCTCTTCCCTTCTAACTCTTATCTCCTGTACTTGCCCGGATAATTCTTCCTGAACCTTCGTTATCTGTTCCGCCTGTAGCTTCCTTGTCGCTCCGTATTGTTTCATATACCGGAGTCGCATGATAAGTTGGTCAAATGATTTTGAGGAGAAGAGAAATGTCAGACGGGTTGTACTGTTGTTTGCCTTTTGCGCCGCGTATAACATGGAGGCGTATTCCTTCTTTAGTTTCTTAAGGTCCACTTCAAGAGCGCCAATGATGTCATTGTTTTCGCCGATCTCGGAATCGAGGAGGTTAACTTCTCCTTTGATGGACTTTACCAGCTTTTCCTGCTCGCGAATCCGCGCATTGAGAGCATTCAGCTCACCAATGGTGTTAGTCTTTTTAGTAGTTGTCTCGTCGATGATCTTTTCTACCTCCTTAATCTTCTCAAGATTCTGTTGCTTTTCCTTTTGGAGTTGCGACTTTGTTTTCTGGGCGGCAACAGAAATTGAAAAAATAATGAAGACTAAAAGGCACAGCAGGTGTTTACCTCCGCACATATTTTTTCGGAATATTAAACGGAAACTTTAGCTCTTTATCGCCTACTTCGGCTTTATTATATTCAAAAATAATAGTTGTATTCAACAACCCGGCAATTGTTTTGTAAAACAGGTTGATTGTTCCGTTATAAGGAAAAAGTTTGGAGCCCATTGGTTGAAAATTGGAATAGTTGACAATGAGAGAATTTGCGCTGTTGCTTTCCTTTAATTCTACTTTTTCAAGCTTTTTACTTGCCAGGCTGATATAATTATCAACGCTAATGTTGTTTGCTTGTTGTTTTAGGATAAAAAATGCTGTCTCCTGCAGTACCTGATCACTCTCTTGCCTGGGAATGATAAGGTTTCCCAGCATCGCCGACTGAATTACGTTATAGTTGATTTCAAAGTTATAGCGCTTCGAGAGTTCGGCATAATCAAACTGGAAGTACTCATTGTCAACATTATTCACGATGGTGATCGAATCCTTGTTAATGAGAGCCTTTCCGCCCTGAACGCCGATGACTGAGAAAGTCATCCAGATGACGCTGTCCTTACGAATCCTGATGTTTGCTTTTACCTCCCGCTCCTTGTTCGCATCCCGTAAGACCATACGTGCCTTACCATGCATATATTCGAAATCAATTTCTTCTACGTTCAAAGTTGGTCGGGCTGTACTTAATTCAATAGCCGGGGTGACTACTTTCTTACTGCAAGACATGACAACAAAAGAAAACCCGATGAGTACTAACAGGAGGCGATTATTCATAGATTTTACGGTTCGCTATTTTTTTGTTAAGCGTTTCGCTGTTGGCGTTTAATCCCCGGGCCCTTTCCCATTGCTGTACCGCTCCCGTTACATCACCTAACTGAAAGAGAATATCGCCGTAATGTTCAAAATGCGTGGCGTTAGCCTTCCCGGTGGAGATTGCCCTTTCAATAACTTTCCTTGCTTCCTTATACTTCTGGCGTGAATAAAGAACCCATGCATAGGTATCGAGATAGGTTGGATCGTCAGGATTATTTTTAATCAAAAGAGACGACATCTTTTCAGCCTTCTCAAGGTTTGTCTTGCGTAAAGCCAGGTAGTAGCTATAGTTGTTAAGGACTGCTTCGTTACCCGGATCCGCTGCCAGTGCATCGTCGTAAGCTTTGTCGGATTTATCATACGCCTTCGTAGCATTGTAAGCATCACCAAGCAGACTGTTGAGCTCTGCCACCATCTTGGGGTTTGATGAAGAAAGCCTTTTCGCTTGTTCTAGCGCTGAGATCGCCTCCTGGTAACGCCTCGTCTGCAGATTTGCGAAACCGTTGTAGTAATAGATCTTGTTCTGGTTCGGAAACATTTCCAATGCTTCATCGGAATGTTTGACGACATTGTCAAACTGCTCCAGTTGAACTTCGATATAGAGAAGGTTTTCCCATACTTCAAAGTTGACGTCGCCGGTTTCTATTGCTTTCAGGTATTCACTTTGAGCTTCCCGGTTCTTACCCGTTGACAGATATAGATCGCCACCTAATACATGAACAGAGACTTCAGCAGGATTGGCTTTCTTTAGTTTTTCAAGTAAGGATAATGCAAATGCTTCTTTCTCTGGATCAGCGATGTTCTTTATCTTGCTTTGATTTAGTTCAGCGCTGTAAGTGCCAAGCACGATGAGTTTGCTTTGCAATTCTACCGAGGAATCATCAAACAAATCGTTGAGGATCGGGCGAGCTTTTTGTTCCTGGCCGTTGTCCCGATAAAGGCCGGCAAGCAACATCTTCGCGCTGCTGGCCTCGGGGTGAGTGGAAACAAATTTTTCCATGTGTCGGATGGCTTCAGGCCGCATTCCCTTTTGGGAAATGATGTCGGCGAATCCCATCACAAGTCTCTCTTCTTCAGGAAAAGCATTTAGAAGCTTTTCGCCTTCGGCTATGGCTTCTTTTGTTTTGCCCATTTCAAAATACAAACGCATCTTTTGAAGCGAAGAAGTTTCATTGATGCCAAGCTCGTTCTCCGCGCGATTGTACACTTTTATGGCTTCATCGAATTTATTAGCGTATTGGTAAACCGCGGCGAGTTCAAAGAGGTACTCTTCTGTTCCTTTGACTTCTCGAATCATCGTTTCATAGATGGCAGCGGCTTTGTCGAACGCGGTCATACTACTATAAATGTTTGCGGCTGTCAGGTAGAAATACTTATTCTTCCGTTCGAGCTTCAATGCATTCTCGATGCTGATGGATGCTTTTAAGAGGTCCTCTTGTTTGTTGCTTTGGGACAGGACCTGAGCAATCTTATAGTGCACTGTGGCATTTTCAGGCGATATCTCTAAGGTGCGCTGATAGTATAAAAGCGCTTTGGCATAGTCCTCCAGAATAAAGTACTTTTCACCTTCAGTAAAATAAAACTCGGCCTCCCGCAATTTTATTCCTGATGCCTGGGTCTCGTCTGAGCTTTTCTTTTTCCGTTGCGCAAAGGAATTACTCGTCAACAACAATATCAGCGTTGCCACTAAACCTACCGCTCTATATGATACCCATACTCTCACG
>DASVBA010000202.1:0-3446 GCA_036376095.1 Chryseolinea sp. | reverse complement strand
GCTCACTCACCGAACCAGTTGCCGAAAGCTATGCAACCGCGGGCGTGAGTTTTGTAACGCTTCCGATGGTGAACGTATTACATCTTGATAAGCTTGATGAGAGTCAGGTGTTGGTACTGCAACGTAAGGCCAACGGTGATCTCGATCTCTGGAGCACTGGAGACAGATGGTTCTGAGAGTTAAATGGATCAGACCCGTGAACAACAGGGGTCTGATCCTTTTTTTTGATCATAGTCTTTGGATCCAAACCTGTCTTGTCTTCGTCCTTGCCTGTTCAGGGCAGAAAGACGGGGCCACAAACCTTGAAATAATTTGGGAGGATGAGCGTGCCAGGGGGCTGATCATTCCTTCCGTTTATCTCAGTGAGGTTCCTCCGGATTCAATTCACAATTTTCTACGTATCTACCTCTCCAGTTCGGATAACCGGACGCCAATTCTGGGCGACTACCAACAGGCAGAGGATGGAATTGTATTCAAACCCCTCATACCGTTTACTTCGGGACTGACGTACGAAGTAAGCGTTGCCGGTAAAGCAATTGGAAGGATTGAAGTCCCCGTTCCAGTTTATTCCGACCTGCCGGCATTGAAAGCGATCTATCCTTCGCAGGATACATTGCCTGAAAACCTCCTCAAATTCTACTTCGAATTTTCGCACCCCATGCGTGAAGGTCAGGCGTTGAAGCATATCACGTTGATAAAAAATGGAACCGACACCCTGTTAGGTACTTTCCTCGATCTTCAACCCGAGCTTTGGAATAGAGACTATACCCTTTTGACGTTGTGGCTTGATCCTGGCCGGATAAAACGGGACCTTCAACCCAATCAAACGCTAGGCGTACCGTTAGAGCACGCCACTTCATACACACTTGTCGTAAGGCCGGGCTGGGCTGACACCCGTGGCGCGATGATTACAGAAAACATCAGCAAGAATTTTTTTGTCACTGAACGCGATAGCATTCGTCCTGACCTCAAACGATGGTTGCTTAAGGTTCCGGAACCACACACCACCGATCCATTAGTCATTGCCTTTACTGAGTCGCTCGACCGCGTTCTGTCCGGTGAAGCTTTGAGAATAATTTCAGCGAATGGAAATACCATCAATGGGAGGATTGTACTTAAGAATGAAGAGGCTGTTCTTGAATTTACACCGGAATCACCCTGGGGCAGTGGGACGTATTTAATAGAGTGTGAGGAAAGGTTGGAGGATCTGGCAGGTAATAACCTCAATCGACAATTCGATCGTGACCTCACCAAAGATGCTGAACAATCGACCAAAGACGTGTTCGTCCGAAAATTTGATATTCTATAGCAGGCACAGCATCATAAACGCTCAGAATTTCTAAATAATTCTCAAAAGACAGATGAAGTAGCCAGGAGTTATGAGTGGTGAGCCATCCGGCCCTACCCACACCCTATACCGTATACCCGTATACCATATCTCCTCCTATTGTAATCAGCCGAAGTTCCTTAATTTTGCGCACCTCATTACGATACCATGGAATTGATTAAGGCTCTGATTGACTTCATTTTGCACATAGACCAGCATTTGGTCGAGATTGTGAATGACTATCAAACGTGGACCTATCTGATCCTCTTCCTGATTATTTTTGCCGAAACAGGCTTGGTGGTCACACCATTTCTTCCGGGCGATTCATTACTGTTTGCCGCCGGCGCCATAATTGCAAAGCCTGAATCAGGTTTGAACATAATGTTCATGTGGGGATTATTGATCGTCGCTGCAATTCTTGGCGATCTGGTCAATTATCATGTCGGAAAATTCATCGGTGTAAAGGCGTTCAGCGGGCACTATAAATTCCTGAAGATGGAATATCTGAACAAAACACACGAGTTCTATGAGAGGCACGGTGGGAAGACAATAATATATGCGCGATTCATTCCCATAATAAGAACGTTTGCGCCATTCGTCGCGGGCATTGGTACGATGACTTATGGTAAGTTTGCAACTTTTAATGTTGTCGGTGGAATAGCATGGGTGACGAGCTTCCTTTTCATTGGTTATTTCTTCGGAGGGTTGCCTATCATCAAAGACAATTTCACGTACGTGATTTTTGGGATTATTTTTCTTTCACTTCTTCCGCCGATTATTGAATATTTTCGCGAGCGTAACAGAGTAAAGAAAGGAGCATAGAAACTTTTCTTAAACTCGCATTTAATGCTTTTTAGATTTTTTCTCAGGTCTCAAAAACTCGGATCGTATTCATACGCGACCTTGCCATAAGTGCCGGAAGATCTCCGGACGATATATCCTTTGCCGTTGATTGAGAACGAAATGAAATTATCGTCATCGAGATATGGATATGGCATTAGTTCTTGCGACCACGCATTTGTGGAAGGATTAAACTTATAAAATGAGTATCGATTGCCAGCATATCCAAATCCACCCATCGAAAATGCAAATTTGAAATTGTCCGGAACCGACACGGCTGTCCATTGGTTTGACGAAGGAACATATTTCCAGAACGCTTGCCACTGTTGATCGAGCAGATAGGCGGTGTTGCCAATTATAAAAGAATTGGCAGTGCCTGACATGCCGTCTGGGACGACTGATATCATTGACCATGTATCGGCGGCTGCGTTGTACTCCCACAGTTTTGGCTGAGTAACAAAATCTTGTTCAAACGCAAATCCTGTGCTTCCGACGGCAAATCCAGAGAACACATATTCAGATTGTGGGATGTCAGTTATTTTAGTCCACGAGTCTGTAACCACATCGTATTCCCATAGCTTATTCGATCTCTGCATCACATCGATATCGCCTCCACCGATATAACCCTTGCCACCAACAATAAAGGAAAAAGTGCTTCCGAGTGAGCTTCCGGGATCGATGCCTGGAAAATCATTAAGCTGACTCCATTGATTATTACTGAATTTCCAAACCTCGTTGTTTGTACCATTCCCCACAAGAGCGACGTATGCAGCGTTGTTGTGAACGAAGGTTTGGCTGCTCGTGAGACCTGTTCCCGGAAAATCATCGATTCGGATCCACGGCGACTTGAAGGTTTGACCTAGAACAAATTCTTGATCATAGAACCTGACCTTTAATGTTCCTTCGTGTTTTGTAAGGTCGTACGGGATCCTGGTATAAAGATGCGTATCATCCATATTATCAAGCTGTAATTGCACATCGTCGAGGAAGACTTTAAGGTAACTTCCTCTGAAGGAGGTCCCGGTGATTATAAGCTGATCGGTTGGCTGACCTCTGTGGGGGGAAAAGTCACTGATCACCGGAGATTTCATGGTGAATGCACTTATACTTACACTGGAACCATAACTGGTAACGGTGATTGTCGGCGTGCGCGTTTCAGCGTCTGGAACTGCAACTTCAATTTCGGTTTTGGATTCCGATATTATGTAGGTTGGTGTATTACCGAACATGACAACATTCTTTCCGGGTTCCGTGGCAAAATGATTACCAACAAGTCTAA
>DASVBA010000201.1:0-8737 GCA_036376095.1 Chryseolinea sp. | reverse complement strand
CAATAGTAACAAAGGAGTGCTGGATTGTTGCGTTCACCATCGCTATCGTCGCCAGCCTCGAGAGCTTATTAAGTATTGAAGCTGTAGACAAGCTGGATCCGCTGAAGCGGACAACTCCACTTAACCGGGAATTAAAAGCCCAAGGGCTGGGCAATATGGTAAGCGGGTTGATTGGAGGTTTGCCTGTCACAGCCGTTATCGTCAGAAGCACGGCAAACATCGCCGCAGGAGCACGTACCAAACTTTCAGCCATAGCTCATGGAGTATTGTTGCTACTTACCGTAATGCTAATACCTAACATACTTAATAGTATTCCATTAGCTTGCCTTGCAGCGATACTTTTTCAAGTAGGATTTAAGCTGGCTAAGCCTTCAATGGTATTGAATATGTATCGGAAAGGGAAAGATCAGTTCATTCCATTTGCGGTCACAATTCTGGCGATATTGCTCACTGATCTTCTTGTCGGAATCACCATCGGGATTGCAGTAGGACTGTTCTTCGTACTGAAGACCAACTTCCACAGATCTCTTATCAGTGTACATGAGAATGGCAACTACATCATACGCCTCACAAAGGACGTATCCTTCTTAAACAAGGCGATACTTCGCCGTACTTTCAATGAGATCCCAAAAGGCAGCAAGGTTCTCATAGACGGTACCCGCTCAATTTTTATTGACCAGGACATCCTTGAAACTATTAATGATTTCCGTGAATCAGCACGTAACCGGGATATTGCTGTGGAGCTGAAGCAATCGGCAGTTGGTTACATTCCAATTTTTAAAGCATGAAAACAAAAGAAAGAATACTATTAGAGACCAAGGCCTGGCTTATTGAAAAATTGAGCATGGATAATAATTACCTCTCCAACCTGAAAAGGGTGGCGAAGCCTAACATACTGTGGATTGGTTCGTCTGACAACCTGGTTTCGATCCGGGAGGTGACAAACACAGAGCCCGGAGAGATAATTGTACATCGGAACATTGCCGCCCAGATAAAGACTGATGACATCAACCTTATGGCCACCCTTGAGGACGCAATCGATGCTGGTGTTGAGTACATCATAGTCTGTGGCTCAAGTAACTGCAAAGGCATCAGGGAAGTTGTGCAGGGTATGGACGAGCAGGTATACATGCATAAATGGCTAGATGAGCTTATCGAACTATACCATGAACATGCGATTGAGCTAGAAACTCTACCGCAGGTTGATCAGGAAAAACGCCTTTGCGAACTTAGCATCAAAGAACAACTTTTGAAGCTGAGCGAGCTGGACATTATTCAGCAGACCTGGGAACGAAGAGCCAGTCCTTCCCTGCTTGGTTGGTATTTTGACCTCACGACAGGCACCATCAAAGAACTCTTTTCTATGACTGCCAGGGAAAACCTTAAACACGTTGCCAGGGTTTAATAATGTAGTGGCCCCTATTTTTTCAATTAGCACACGCTTTTTAGAATCCTCTGCGTTGCTTTTTTATATTTGCACGCAAAAATGGGAGGATGGTAAAAAGCAACTTTGTTGAGGAACTCCGTTGGCGTGGAATGATCCATGATTTGATGCCGGGTACGGAAGAGCAGCTTTCAAAAGAAAGCACTGCCGGCTACATCGGTTTTGATCCAACCGCTGACTCATTGCATATCGGGCACCTTGCGCAGATCATGACGCTGCTGCATTTCCAAAAGGCCGGCCACAAACCCCTTGCCCTCGTGGGTGGCGCCACGGGTATGGTAGGTGACCCTTCTGGAAAGTCGATGGAAAGGAACCTCCTTTCTGAAGACGTACTCTTGCACAATGTTTCATGTGTCAAAAGCCAGCTGGAAAAATTCCTGGATTTTAGTGGCAACAATGCGGCAGAGATGGTCAACAATTACGACTGGTTCAAGGAGTTTAAATTTCTTGATTTCATTCGTGACGTTGGGAAACATATCACCGTCAATTACATGATGTCTAAAGATTCAGTGCAGAACCGTTTGGAATCAGGTTTGTCGTTCACGGAATTCTCCTATCAGTTGGTGCAGGGCTATGACTTCTACTGGTTGTATACCAACAAGAATTGCAAGCTTCAGATGGGCGGTTCAGATCAATGGGGAAACATTGTCACGGGAACAGAATTGATCCGCAGAAAGGCCAATGGTGATGCCTTTGCACTCACCACAAAACTTATCACGAAAGCCGATGGTACTAAATTCGGCAAGACAGAGGGTGGGAATATCTGGCTTGACGCCAATAGAACGTCAGCTTATAAATTTTATCAATATTGGCTTAACGTGTCCGATGCAGACGCGCCAAAATTCATCCGGATCTTTTCTATGAAGACAAAGGAAGAGATTGAAGCGCTGGAGGCAGCGAATAATGAGAGGACTGGCACGCTGCAGAAAGCGCTCGCAGAAGACATAACCAACCGCGTGCACGGATCTGCTCAATTGCAACGTGCACTTGAAACCACGACTATTTTGTTCGGGTCTTCCTTCGAGGATTTTAAGAAGTTATCGGACCGGGAGATCGAAGATGCGTTCGATGCTTCATTGACATTTCAAGTAGACCAGACGTTGTTTGATAATCCGGTTGATGCGGTCGGACTGCTTGGAGAAAGAACAGCCATCTATTCCTCTAAAGGTGAGGCGAGAAAAGCCATACAGGGAAACGGTGTGAGCATTAACAAGGAAAAGATCAACCTTGAGAGACGACTTACAAAGGATGATCTTTTATATGGCAAGTATTTGTTGGCACAAAAGGGGAAGAAGAATTATTATCTTATAGTGGTGCAATAAAAAGGGGCAAGATTTCTCCTGCCCTTTGCTTATATAGGTTTTATCTGGCTTAATTGTCGCCGCCAAAGATCCTGTAAAATACGTAAACCTGGAAGGTTCTGTTCTTCCATGTTTCATCCACGTCTGGCTGGTCTTCTACGACGTTATTAAGTCCAATTACATAACGGGCGCCAAAGCCAAGACCGGCTGGCAATACAACCTCTGCGCCACCGGCCGCTCCGAAGTCTATCCCCTTAAAGTTGTCCTTTATGTCCTCCTCGTCGCCATCTTCTTCTTCAGCTTTCGCTGATGCGAGTATACCGAATTGAGGACCAGCATGTACACTGATCATTTCAGTGATGTTATACCGGAAAAGTACGGGCACCGTGATGTAGTTGAATTTGAGTTTACCATCATTTCCAGCCACGTCCACTTTGCTTCCCTGCATCGAGAACAACGCTTCGGGCTGGATACCAAATTTTTCGTTGAGCATAATAACGAAGAATGCTCCTGCGTGTAACCCAGGCTTGGCTTTGGTGTCCAAGGAGAAACCCGAGCCGGAAATCTTTTGATTCGCGAGATTCATCCCTGCCTTAACCCCGCCGCTTATTCCTTGTCCGAAGGAGTAGAGAGCGAGCACCATCACAAAACTTGTTAGAAGTAGTTTTTTCATAATTCTCTGGTTTTTTTAGTTGAAAAAATTTCACTGAAAGCAACCAAAGGTAAGTAAAACTTGAACTACGGCAAATTTTAGTATTGACTACCAGCGAGTTATAAAACCAATGGACAAAAAAAACCGCCTGTTCGGCGGTTCCTTTTGACGTTTCGTCCAATTATTTTGTGCTTCCGCCCTTAAATATCTTCCAGCCTACCGAAAATTGCCACACCTGGTTCTTAACGGTCTCGACGGAAGCGCCACTTCCTTCAGCGATATCCGAAAGACCCCAGTTATAACGGCCATCAACTGTAAGACCGAAAGGGAGATCCCACCCTACTCCCAGCGCCAAGCTGAAGTCCGTTGACTTTAATTCGTCTTTGATGTCCTGGTCGTTATACTCGGCCGATGTTAACAGACCTATCTGAGGCCCTACCTGCAGATTGATTCCAGCGATAGTGTACAACTTCACGATAAGCGGAATGTTAACGTAGCTAAAATTCGATTTAATGTCCGGCTGCCCGCTGTACTTAACGGTTGAGCCCTGTTGCGAGAACAGTATCTCAGGTTGGAATCCAACGCGCTCACCTCTGAATTGTGCAAACGCTCCCAAATGAAAGCCGGTCCTGTTGTCGTAATTTTCACCGGCCGAAGCGTCGGTGTCGATGTTGGCGAAATTCGGACCGCCCTTGATACCTATGGCAAATTCCTGGGCATATGCCACGGCTGTTGCAGTGACTAACAGTAAACTTATAATAATTTTCTTCATAGAATTTTTTTTTACTTAGCGCTATCCAAAATCGTTCCACCTTTAAACGAAAGAACTTCTAAAATATTACAAAAATAGGTTTTCCTGGCGATCGTAGGCGGTAAAGCCAATTTACCTGGCCATCAATTGCCAAAATTATAACGGACGCCTATACTTGGATTAAAAGTCTGAAATCCGAAATTGAAAGCAGTGGATTTATCATTGTCATTATCCTTATCCGGGTCATATGAAGTGAATGAAATAGCCTGGAAGGAAAGGTCGACAACCCAATGTTCATTGAAAAAGTACGCAAAGCCCGGAGAGACGTAGAACTGGAAAGCACCCGCTTTGGTTTCGTTCTGTCCATCCGGCTTATCTTTATAGGTACCAAATTGAAAACCTCCTTCTGCGAAAAACGCAAACTGTTCATTGGAAGTAAATTTGTAATACCGCGCAAACGGGCCGAAAAAGAAAGCAGAGTATTTATCATCACCTCCAAAGCCATCATCCTCTTTTCCATTAACAATCGAAAGATTAGCTCCAACCATTAAATTGTCGATTACGAAATATCCAACGCTAGGTGAGAAATTGAATTCTGACGACTTAGTGTCTTCGCCATCCTCCTCGTCAGTTTCCGTCGATATTCCAACGGACCCTCCTATAGAGAACGTACCTTGAGTGGTTTGCGCTTTCAATCCTGCAACAGAGGTTACCAGCACGCTTAACACAAATAATACTCTTTTCATAAGTAATAGTAGTTTGTTGTAGGCGACAAATTTCCAAAAACGTATTGGACGAGGCAATTGTGATTCAAGACCTGCTCAGGTAAAATCGAGCAAATGGTCGTTAACATCGTTCGGAAGTGTAATTTTGATGTTATTATTCTTCAATAGTTCGTGTTGAATTGAGGAAATAGCATTTTTATTCCTGGCCCACGCTCTTCGCGCAATACCGTTGTTCACATCAAAGTGTAACATGTTCTTCAATTTTCTTTCGGCGTTCACCGTTCCATCTAACAACATGCCGAAGCCGCCGTTAATAACTTCGCCCCAGCCTACGCCCCCACCGTTGTGAATTGAAACCCAGGTTGCTCCGCGAAAAGAATCACCAATGACGTTGTGAATTGCCATGTCGGCGGTGAATTGTGACCCATCGTAGATATTAGATGTTTCGCGATAAGGACTATCGGTACCGGAAACATCGTGGTGGTCACGTCCCAATACCACCGGGCCGATCAATCCATCCTTTATAGCGTTGTTAAATGCCGATGCGATCTTAATTCTGCCTTCCGCATGCGCATAGAGAATGCGTGCTTTGGAGCCTACAACAAGCTTGTTTTGCTTCGCTTCTGAAATCCATCGGATATTATCTTTCAACTGTCCATGGATCTCGTCCGGTGCCGACTCAAGAATTTCCCGCAATACTTTTTCGGCGAGTTTATCGGTTGTATCGAGATCGCTTTGTTTACCGCTCGCGCATACCCACCGGAAAGGTCCAAATCCATAGTCGAAGCACAACGGTCCCATTATATCCTGAACATAAGACGGATAGCGGAATGCCATACCGTCGGGCGCCATGATATCGGCCCCGGCGCGGGAGGCTTCAAGCAAGAAGGCATTTCCATAATCGAAGAAGTACATTCCACGCTTTGCATGGTTGTTAATAGCGACAGCATGTCGTCGCAACGATTGTTGAACTTTCGATTTGAATTTTTCGGGATCATCCACCATCATGTTGTTAGCCTCCACTACACTCAGACCGACCGGATAATAGCCACCAGCCCAGGGGTTATGCAGCGAGGTCTGATCTGATCCAAGATCTACGTCAATATTTTTTTGATCAAATGCTTCCCATACATCCACAATGTTTCCCTGGAATGCTATTGATACAACTTCTTTCTTTTCCTTAGCTTTCTTCACCCGCGCAATCAGGGCGTCAATGTCACTAATCACTTCATCGACCCACCCCTGCTCGTGCCTTTTTTCAGTGGCTTTCTCATTGACCTCCGCCACCACAGAAATGCACCCCGCAATGTTTGCCGCTTTTGGTTGAGCTCCGCTCATCCCTCCCAATCCGGATGTAACAAACAACTTCCCTTTCAGATCCTCCCCGGTCTTGCTGATCTTGCGGCCGGCGTTCAATATTGTTATTGTTGTTCCGTGAACAATACCCTGGGGTCCGATGTACATGTATGATCCCGCTGTCATCTGGCCGTACTGTGTCACTCCTAACGCATTATACTTTTCCCAATGCTCCTGACTCGAATAATTGGGTATCATCATTCCGTTTGTGATAACCACCCGAGGTGCTTCCTCAGAAGAGGGAAATAAACCCATTGGATGCCCCGAGTACATATGAAGCGTTTGTTCATCTGTCATGGTCGCCAGGTATTGCATCGTAAGGAGATATTGGGCCCAATTTTGAAAGACAGCGCCATTGCCACCGTACGTGATAAGCTCGTGGGGATGTTGAGCGACTGCAGGATCGAGATTGTTCTGGATCATAAGCATGATCGCGGCTGCGCGCATGGAACGACAAGGATAATCCGTAATTGGTCTTGCATGCATTGCATAGGCGGGCCTGAACCGATACATGTATATCCTTCCGAAGGAGACCAGTTCGTTATAGAATTCTTTAGCCAGTATCGAATGATGCTTCGGATGAAAATATCGCAACGCATTTCGAACTGCCAATTTCTTTTCTGCGGTTGTAAGGCTATCCTTACGGTTGGGTGCGTGACTTACGGATTTATCATACGGTATTGCCGGGGGTAATTCGTCCGGAATGCCCTGCAGTATCTGCTTGCGAAAATTGTCCGTATCCATATTGCGCGATTACTTTGGAAAGTCGCTTTCTTTAAAGTGTTGTTTCGTGAATTGGTATCCAATTTCAAATAACTCCTTCGCTTTTCCGATATCAAACGTACTTACCTTACCGGATCCTTCGGGTTCAATGGTGAGATCACACACACTTTTGCTGTGCGTTGAATTGCCGTGGATGGCCATCATCAAGCTTCTTTCAACAACGGACCTAAAATTCTTTGCGTCAAACTCGGCACTCAAAAAATTGCAGTGGACTCCGATCACGAAGTCACATTGATCGCGAATGGCCTTAGCGGGTAAATTGTCCATTATTCCTCCATCGACGAAAAGTGCACCGTTGAGCTGAACAGGGCTGAACATCGCGGGCACGCAACAGGAGGCTAACAATCTTGGAATAAGCTCGCCACTGGAGAAATATTCGGTTTTACCGTGACTGATGTCTGTAGCAGCAACAACCAGAGGAATCTTCAGCGAGCCAAAATCATTGTGAGGTATATATTTCAGCAAAACGTCTCTTAAGCTCTCCATGCTTAGCAGGCCGGTCCATCTCCATGCCGGGCGAACTGATCTGTAGAATCGGGAAGTTAAGATGTCATTGAGGATCTCGTCGGGGGAATAACCTTGAGAATAGAAGGCACCAATGAGGGCACCGACACTTGTTCCGGAGATGTAGTCTAATTTCACCTGGAATTCCTCAAGAGCTTTTAAGACCCCGAGATGAGAAATACCTCTTGCTCCGCCACCTGATAAAACAATCCCGACCTTCATAATAAGTGTTAAAGGATTTCCCGCAGCTTAAAAGTTTGATCCAGCCTTACCCCTTTCTCCGTTCTTTTCACGGTACAGCATTCGTTGACGGGATCATGTTCCAAAAACAATATATATTGTTTGTCGGCAGCCTCCCCCAGAAACCGTTCCTTTTCTTCCAGTGTGATAAGCGGACGCGTGTCGTATCCCATAATATAAGGCAAGGGAATATGTCCAACAGATGGAAGAAGGTCTGCCATAAAACATATTGTCTTCTCTTTATAACGGATCATGGGGATCATCATTTTGTCCGTGTGACCCGAAGCCGTAAAGATATCGAACTCCGAGAATGGAGAAGGTTTGCTCAAATCGATAAACTGAAGGTTGCCACTCTCTTTGATTGGTAAAATGTTATCCGGGATAAAACTGGCTTTTTCACGGGCATTGGGAATGGTCGCCCATTTCCAATGATCCGCGTTTGACCAGTAACTTGCATTTTTGAAAGTAAGGTCAAATTTATCTCCTCTTCTCAAAATACCGCCGCCACAGTGATCAAAGTGAAGGTGTGTCAAGAACATGTCCGTGATGTCTTGTCCTGAAAAGCCTGACACATTCAAAGCTTTCTCGATATTTGTTTCGCCGTGCAAATAATAGTGACGAAAGAACTTTTCATCCTGCTTATCGCCAATGCCATTGTCAATGAGTATGCGTTTCTGACCGTGCTCAATCAGTAGGCAACGCATGGCCCATTCGCACAGGTTGTTTTCATCCGGTCGGTTTGATTTTTCCCAAATCGACTTGGGTACCACACCAAACATGGCTCCGCCATCAAGCTTAAAGAATCCGGCATTAATAACGTGAAGATTCATATTTAACAAAGGTCGTATACAATGGCGACGAAACACTCAAATAACCCCATCAAAAAATAAAAAAACTACGACTGGCGTAGTTTTTCATGATGTAATTTTATCACGATTAGTCTTATTCTTTCACTACGCCCATAGCTGAAAATTTCTCTAT
>DASVBA010000200.1:0-4339 GCA_036376095.1 Chryseolinea sp. | reverse complement strand
AAGGCGCTCGAAGTCCTCGCCCCAAACATCAGCAAGGCCTGGCGCTTCGTTAGGACAGAAGAGAGACCACATTTCGTTGTTCTCAACACGCTTCATGAAAAGGTCAGGAATCCAGACTGCGAAGAAAAGATCGCGGGCGCGCATTTCTTCCTTGCCGTGGTTTTTCTTCAGATCAAGAAAATCAAAGATATCGGCATGCCATGGTTCAAGATACATAGCAAAGCTTCCTTTTCTTTTGCCTCCGCCCTGGTCAACATATCTCGCGGTCATGTCGAAATTGCGCAGCATAGGCACAATTCCGTTAGAGGTTCCACCTGTTCCCTTTATGTATGATCCCTTCGCACGGATATTGTGAATGCTAAGGCCAATTCCTCCGGCTGACTGGGAGATCTTCGCACATTGTTTCAGCGTATCGTATATTCCATCAATACTGTCATCCTTCATTGTCAATAGAAAACACGATGACAATTGTGGCTTCGGAGTACCTGCATTAAATAGCGTGGGCGTTGCATGGGTAAACCATTTTTCGGAAAGCAAGGTATAGGTTTCTATTGCAGCTGGAATATCTTCACCGTGTATTCCAACAGCAACCCTCATGAGTAAATGCTGCGGACGTTCGATGACTTTACCGTCAACCTTCATGAGGTATGAACGTTCCAGCGTTTTAAATCCAAAATAATCATAACCAAAGTCGCGATCGTAGATGATCGCTTCATCGAGCTCAGCGGCGTGCTCTTTGATTACCCGCCATGTTTCTTTGGAGATGAGCGGTGCATTTTCACCTGTCTTTGGATCGACATACGTATAAAGTCGTTTCATTGTATTCGAGAACGACTTACTGGTCACCTTGTGTAAGTTAGATACGGCAATCCGTGCTGCTAACCGTGCAAAGTCAGGATGTTTGGTTGTCATCGAAGCAGCGATCTCTGCAGCGAGATTATCCAATTCCTGTGTAGAAACACCATCGTACAGGCCATTGATCACTTTCATGGCCACTTCTACAGGATTGACGAACTTGGAGTCTAAACCATAACAGAGTTTCTCAATTCGTGCCGTGATCTTATCAAACTTTACAGATTCTCTGTGTCCGTCACGTTTTAGTACAAGCATTTTTAATTAAAGGGGTTGTTATGTGGGAGAAAGTTTAAAAAGTGATTGAAAGTAATTAAAAATCTTCGTTCAGTGAAAACTTAGGAGTAGTTTCTTTTTCAGTACTTTTCATCACACCAGCTTTCTGATACTCAGCTACACGCTTCTCAAAGAAGTTGGTTTTACCTCTTAGCGAAATCATCTCCATAAAATCGAAAGGATTGGTGGCGTTATAGATTTTTTTACCTATAAGTTCATTCAACAATCTATCAGCAACGAATTCAATATACTGTCTCATTTGTGCCGCATTCATTCCGATAAGATTTACAGGAAGCGCATCTGTTACAAATTCTTTCTCAATTTCAACAGCATCGCGGATGATATCGATCACTGTTTGTTCAGGCAACTTGTTAACCACGTGTTGTGTATAAAGGTGGCAGGCGAAGTCGCAGTGTAATCCTTCATCGCGTGAGATCAATTCATTAGAGAACGTCAGGCCTGGCATCAACCCGCGTTTCTTCAGCCAGAATATTGAACAGAATGATCCTGAGAAGAATATTCCTTCCACTGCTGCAAACGCGATTAACCTTTCCTGAAAGGTTCCATGGTTGATCCACCGAAGCGCCCAGTCGGCTTTCTTTTTTACGCAATCCATTGTCTCGATCGCGTGGAAGAGCCTGTCCTTTTCCTTTGGATCTTTTACATACGTATCGATCAAAAGGGAATAAGTCTCGGAGTGGATATTTTCAATTGTGATCTGGAATCCATAGAAGAATTTAGCCTCGGTATATTGCACTTCAGAAATAAAATGCTCAGCGAGATTCTCATTGACTATGCCATCGCTGGCAGCAAAGAAGGCAAGGACATGTGTAATAAAATGCCGTTCACCATCTTGCATACCCACCCAATCTTTAAGGTCCTGGCTCAAGTCGATTTCCTCGGCCGTCCAGAAACTTGCTTCGGCTTTCTTGTAGAATTTCCAGATTTCATGCTGGCGGATGGGAAAGAGCACAAAACGATCTTTGTTTTCTTTGAGAATAGGCTCCTCATGTATTGTTTGGCTCATGTCTTACAGGGGGTTTAAGGTTAAAACAAAATGTCAAAGGGTGTCAGTTTACCTAACACCCTTTATTTTCCATCAAAAATCTTGGTTGCTTTGTTTGGTACGGATGGCTATCCGCCCCTTTCAGCGTCAAGTGTACAAATGAAATAGAATGATTCTAATAATCAAAACCGCGTTTTTAGCCCAATTCAACGGTTTGTGGAAAACTTGTTGATGATTTGTGGAAAGATAAGTTGCTGTCAAATAGTGCCTTAATGGCGCATTCTTATGGCTTTCTTTTAGCTAATTTTTAGAGGTGTATTTTTCCAAAAAAATTTTTCGGGATCGGAAATGGCCATATTCCAAAATATTTGGAATTGTCTTCTCCAATTTTTGGATTCTTTTTCTACCTTTGCAGTCCAATTTTCAAAAACTATGTACGCAATAGTAGACATTGCCGGCAAGCAGTTCAAAGTGGCTAAAGATCAGTATATCTACGCACCCAAAATGGAAGGCGAACAGGGAGCTGTTGTCAGCTTCGATAAAGTTCTCCTTATCGATGATGGGGGCACGGTTAATATTGGCGCCCCTACTGTTCAGGGAGCGAAGGTATCTGGCAAGATACTCGAGCATGTAAAAGGCAATAAGGTTATTGTCTTCAAGAAGAAAAGAAGGAAAGGTTACGCGGTGAAAAATGGCCACCGTCAGCAGTTCACAAAAGTCCAGATCGAAAGCATCGGCTAGTCCGGTGATAGTAACAGTTCAAAACGTTAAAGCATTACGCCATGGCACATAAAAAAGGTGAAGGTAAAGTAAAGAACGGCCGCGAATCGGAAAGCAAACGACTTGGTATCAAGATTTTCGGAGGCCAGAAAGTTATAGCTGGTAATATCATTGTTCGTCAGCGTGGAACGAAACACCACCCCAGCAAAAACGTTGGTATGGGTAAGGACCATACCTTGTTCGCATTGACAAATGGTGTTGTAGTGTTCAAGAAAAAAAGAGAAGGAAAGTCATTCGTTTCTGTTGAACCAGTCGCACAAGCCTAAGACATCGATACATTCTTAGTTGAGACATATCAAAGGAAAGACACCAACAAGGTGTCTTTTTTATTTTCCGCAGTATTCATTTTCGACGATTACGTTACAACGGATGGCCTATGCTTTCAATGCAGAAGAGTGTTGTCTCTGCACACACCAAACTCGCTGGCTGAACTACAAAATATGTCTTTTTCAGCGGCCTTTTAACCATAAATTTCTTAAGTAAAAAATACTTTTTTTTCGAGGCGCTGGCCAGAATCCAGCCCAATGGTTAGTGGCAAAATTTAATTTCGGAATTATAGATATAGAGTGTGCGTGGCACACATAAAATTTACCCTGAAGGGCATTTTCCGAAATAACTTTGGGATTTATTTTCTGTTTGCAAACGTAATACGGTGAACATTTGCTCCAATTTGGGGGATATTAGGGGTCTATCAACCCAAAAAAACCAAGTTCGGTATTTTCTTTTGTCATTTACTCCCCTAAATTGGGTCCTTAATTAATTATTAACCTAAACCTAAACCTATGAAGAAGTTTCTACTGACGTGTAGCGCGTTAGCTTTTGTGCTCTGTTCCTGGGCGCAAGAGCGAACCGTGTCAGGGAAAGTCAGCGCCGTTGAAGACGGATCTGCATTACCTGGTGTAAACGTGGTTGTGAAAGGAACCACAAATGGAACGGTTACCGATTCTGATGGTAACTTTAGCTTATCCGTATCAGGAGCAAATCAAACATTAGTATTTTCTTTTATTGGATTGCAAACACAGGAAGTTGCGATTGGTGAGAGAACTACCGTTGATGTGCAGCTATCTCTGGATGTAACTCAACTTACTGAAGTTGTTGTTACAGCTCAGGGTATAGAAAGAGAACAGAAAGCTCTGGGCTATGCGCAGACAACCATCTCCTCTGCAGCCCTGGCCAATAAGCCTGAAACAGATGTTGGACGTGCCCTGCAGGGAAGAACTCCTGGACTTCAAATTCTGAATTCATCAGGTTTGGCCGGCACAGCCACTCGCGTTAACATTCGCGGTAACAGTTCGATGACCGGTGATACTCAACCGCTGTGGGTTGTTGATGGAGTACCTATCAACACTTCTACCAACGACATCAACCCTGACTTCCGCGATGGAAATATCGCTCCTACTCGTTTCTTGGATATCGATCCAAATA
>DASVBA010000194.1:0-8677 GCA_036376095.1 Chryseolinea sp. | reverse complement strand
CGTCAAGAGAAAATTGAAAAAGATGTAGTAGCAAGACATTTGAGAATTCGCAACCCCGAAGGGGTGGCATTATTATAGAAGCAGGACATTTAAGAATTCGCAACCCCGAAGGGGTGTAATTGTTCCTCCGAATATTTTGCTGCACGGTCTGACGTCAACGGAATCGCCAGGGACGAAAATTATTTCCTTAATCGGATCATGGTTCTCCTCAAATATGCGATTGGTGGTGAAATAATGTCACCCCTTCGGGGTTGCATATCCTCGTCAATCCTCATTCCTATAATAATGACATCCCTTCGGGATTATTGGTCTTCACTGGGTCAATCCTGTATTTATCCTTATTTGCTCTATTCCGTCAAGAGAAAATTGAAAAAGATGTAGAAGTTCATAGTGAGGTTGAATACGGCGTGTGCAACTATAGCCGGATAAATTGAACCGCTTTGTTTTCGAAGCAATGCAAAACAATAGGCCGTTCCAAACATAAGTACAACCCATAGCATACCTGAAAGCGGATAGAATTGGATTCCTCCATTTGGTCTTGCCAATCCGTGATGAAACAAATGAACCAGCCCAAAGATAGCAGACTCAATAAGCATACTAGTTTTTAACGTCAAACGTGTTTGAAGTGCATCTTGTAAAAAGCCCCGGAAAAAGATCTCTTCGCCTATTGGACTAAAGATCAGCGCCGGAACCGTTACAATAAAGAAGAACCGTTGTAACGGCATGTCCATGGCGCCGGGAACTTGCCTGATGTAATAGTTGGCTATCGTGACAAACCAGTTGTCCGGACCCTTATCAAAAAACAAAATACCCAACCCAAAGCACAACGTTGCAGCAAACGCCCCAAATAGTATGGCGGTAATGTAGGGCAACAGTGTATCGCTTCTTTTCAGCCCGATCTGCCGGCGCCCGTGAGAAGTGAGGAAGATAAAGGGCAAAATCATCATCACCACAAAACCGAGCGGGATCAGAGGGCTGACAGCTCTAGGACCCAGCATCCCAAATCCACGGATTGCCGCAAACAGAATAGCGAACAAAAATCCGATGACCAATGCATTTGCGTGACGCTTTTTCCAGAACGCCTTAAATAGCAACTCCATAATAACCTGCAAATCTCCAATATCGAAAAAACCGGTCCCGACGCAAAGAGCGAATGCGCCCGTTGCGCGTTTTTATTCCTCCGGCATCTCGGAAATATTTTACCTTTGTGCACCTTAAAGATGTCCCATGGAAGTAAAGTTTGTTCCACTCAATGATGTGCATGTAAAACTGGGAGCTAAAATGGTTCCTTTTGCCGGATTTAATATGCCGGTGCGTTATTCTTCAGACATTGAAGAGCATATGACGGTACGCAATGGCGTTGGGGTTTTTGATGTTTCCCATATGGGCGAATTTACCCTGAAAGGCCCCAATGCCCTCGATCTTATCCAGCGTGTTACCAGCAATGATGCTTCTAAACTTGTAAGTGGACAAGCCCAATACTCGTGCCTTCCGAATGAAACGGGAGGAATAGTAGATGATCTTATCGTTTACAAGATAAAAGATGACGACTACATCCTGGTGGTCAATGCCGGCAACATTGAAAAGGATTGGGAATGGATCTCGAGATACAATACGAAGGGCGTGGACATGAAGAACATTTCCGATGATGTGTGCTTGTTTGCTGTTCAGGGACCTGCTGCCACAAAGGTTCTGCAGCAGCTGACAAAAGAAGACCTGAGCGCGATTAAATATTATCATTTCTGTATTGGTGAGTTTGCAGGGGTTCCCGGAGTTATCATGTCAAATACAGGATACACGGGTGCCGGAGGATTTGAGATCTACGTGGCAAAAGAACACGCACTAAAAGTTTGGAATGCAATATTCGAAGCTGGCAAGGAATCTAACATCAAACCGATCGGTCTCGGTGCCCGCGATACGCTACGTTTGGAAATGGGCTTCTGCCTATATGGAAATGATATTGATGATACCACGTCTCCTTTGGAGGCCGGGTTAGGTTGGATCACAAAATTCACAAAAGAGTTCACCAACTCAGCGAATCTCAGAAAACAAAAGGAAGAAGGCGTTAAGAAAAAGCTCGTCGGCTTCAAAATGGTTGATAAAGGGATTCCACGCCATGACTATATCATCAAAGATGCATCAGGTAACAGCATAGGCAAAGTCACCTCGGGAACAATGTCTCCTATGCTGGGAATTGGTATTGGCCTTGGTTACGTTAGGATCGAGCATAGCAGTCCCGGCGGCTCCGAGATCTACATCGACGTTCGTGGAAAGATGCTGAAGGCGAATGTCCACAAGTTGCCTTTAATCTGACGCCAGGTATGAAGGTGGGTAGTGTCGTTATTATTGTGCTGATGTGTATAGATGTTTATGCGCAGTCATCGGAAGAGGCGGACATCAACAACAAAGCCGTAGTGTTGATGAATGGCGAACAGTACAAGGAAGCGTTGCCTTATCTCGACGACCTCGTAACTCGTGACAGTATCAGCACGATTTATCGTCACAACAGAGCTGTTACACTTTTCAATCTGAAAAAATACAGGGAGGCCCTGGCGGACTACGAGATCCTGTCCGCTGCGATCCCGTCTGAAAGTGAATATGTGTTCCAGATCGGAAACGCCTACGAACAGTTGGACAGCGCTGAGCTTGCTGTGCACTATTACTCGAAGGCCATTCAACTTGAGAACGACAAATTCCTGTACTATTTCAAAAGAGGAACCCTATACCTGCACCAGGGAAAATTCAAAGAGGCTGAAAACGATTTTAATGAATCGTTGTTGTTGAACCCCAGGCATGACAACTCGTTGCATAACAGAGGTATCGCATTATATAAGCTCGGCCAGAGCCGTAAAGCTTGTCTGGACTGGTGCCAGGCAAAAGAATTAGGCAACACATACTCCGCCAGTCACATCAAAGCAAATTGTTCCATGTTTGATCCTTGTAAACGTACGAAATGAAAACTATCGACGTATGCCTGAGTCCTGATCTAATGCACTTGTACGATGTACGCGACAAGACTGTTGTGATCATTGATATTTTAAGGGCAACTTCATGTATGACGACAGCTTTCGCGCATGGCATAACCAGTATTACACCGTTCGCCAAGCTTGAAGATTGCATAGCCATGAAAACGAAGGGTTATTTCACTGCGGGCGAACGGGATGGAAAAAAAGTTGATGGCTTTGATCTGGGAAACTCGCCATTCGAGTACATGGAAGAAATGCTGAAAGGGAAAAAGATCGCTTTCACCACCACCAATGGGACGCAGGCTATTGCAAAAGCGATCGAAGCCCGCGAGATAATTATCGGATCTTTTTTGAATCTATCTGCGGTTACATCGCATCTTCTTGAAAGCAATAACAACGTGCTGCTGGTTTGCGCAGGCTGGAAAGGTAAATTCAATCTGGAGGATACGTTATTTGCCGGCGCAGTTGTCGACAAAGTAAGAGACCATATCGAACCGGATTGTGATGCACCTCTGGCCGCACAACATCTGTATTCCATTGCAAAGAACGACATGGTAGGTTTCCTTGGAAATGCAAGTCATGTTAAACGCCTCGCGAAACTGAACATCCACAAAGACATCGAATTTTGCATGACGCCTGACAAGTATGCCGTTTTACCCAGACTTAACCTTGGTGTACTAGAGATTTGACGCTACCTGTCTCTAGACGCGGATATAAATCCTCTTCTTATCGAGGATATAACCGATCGACCAGCAGATCAGCATAAAAATTATTGCGAACAGGAAAGACGCGTTTATGGGACTGGCAATCTTAAGCAAAACATCCTGGAAGAATGCCTGCTGAAGATTTTGGTCGCCGACTGGGACCATGTATAAAATCGTAATCAGCAGGTCTGCGAGTACGTAGATGAACAATGGGTTTTTGCCAAACACGAGAAAAAAGGGTGTCCATTTCCGTCGATGCTGAATTTCAATTAGGAAGATAAGTACCCCTAAAATCAGCACATCAATTCCAACCGTAAGCAGAACAAATGAGCTTGTCCACAATTTTTTGTTGATAGGGAAAGCCATATGCCAGGTAAGCGCCACAAGGATGAGCAATGAAGCGACAAGGCAGAGTTTCGCGACCACTTCGTAGGTGTTTCCGCGCCTCCTGATGTAGTCACCGGCAAGGTAGCCTCCAATTACATTCACGATGGACGGAAGGGTGCTCAGCAATCCTTCCGGATCGAATGCAATCCCTTCGCCGTGATATAAATGATTCTCACCAAATAAAAAAAGATCCAATTTCAATGCTGCATTACCGACGAGGCTATACGGATCGTTTGCTTCACCAAAGGCGTAGCTTAATATCCAGTATCCCAGCAACGCAAACGCACTGAACCAAAGGGCAACTTTTTTTGAACCGTAGTGAATGATTATTGATGCAAAGAAATAGCACAACGCAATACGCTGAAGAACCCCCAGGATTCGCGTCTCGCCGAGAGGTTTAAACTCCCATCCTATTCCTTCAACCTGACGAAAGAAAGGGAACCACGAAAGCAAAAAACCTAAAAGGAAAATGATCAATGTCCGTTTTATAGTTTTCTGCCAGAAGACCGATTCTCCCTGAGCTTCGTATTTGTGCATGGAAAATGCCATTGCATTACCGACGGCAAACAGGAATGACGGAAATACCAGGTCCGTTGGTGTGAACCCGTGCCACGGTGCATGCAACAAAGGGCCGTAAGCGATGTCCCAGGTGCCGGGAGAATTTACAATGATCATGAAACAAACTGTCATCCCGCGGAAGACGTCCAGTGCGAGGTTGCGTTGACTATCGCTCATTTGTTAGAAGGTATAGGGTATGAGGTATATGGTATAGGGTATAGGGTATAGGGTCGGTATAGGGTATAGGGACGATCTAAAATAGCAATTCTTAAGTAAGTAGGGTCTATTTTTTATAAACTGTCTTTCCGCCAACAACTGTCATAAGTATTGCCGCATTCCGTATGTCTGCTGGCGGCATGGTAGTTATATCTTTTTCCAGCACCACAAAATCGGCGAGTTTTCCCCGCTCGAGTGAACCCTTTATTCTCTCTTCAAAGGAAGCGTAGGCAGCATTAATGGTATATGCGCGAAGAGCATCTTCGACGGTGACTTTCTGTTCGGGAATCCAGCCTTCGGGATTCTTATCATCTAACGTCCTTCGTGTAACCGCGGCATAGATGCCTTCAAGCGGCGTCGGTGGCGCTACAAACCAATCGCTTCCAAAAGCAAGTTTGGCGTTAGCATCCAATAATGACTTAAAAGCATAGGTTGTCGTTGATCGCTCGTGACCGATGACTTTTTCTGCCCACCTTCCATCGTCGATAGCGTGATACGGTTGCATGCTGGGGATAACATTCAATTCGGCGAATCTTTTTATATCTGCGGCAGCAATGTGTTGTGCATGTTCGATCCGGAAACGGCGGTCGCGCTGACCGTTTTCATTCGTTACCTTTTCAAAAATATTCAACAACGTATGGATGGCCTTGTCGCCAATCGCATGAACCATCACTTGCAATCCCGCGCTATCGGCCGATTTAATATTCCGCTTAAGAAGTTCAGGTTCAATGACAAAAAATCCGGAATCCCGAGGTGTATCGTCAAACGGCTTAAAGAACGCTGCTGTATGAGATCCAAGAGACCCGTCAACAAAGTCTTTCAGATTTCCACGTCTAAGCCACTTGTCGCCCATGCCTTGCGCTTTTATTTTCTCCGCAAGTTCCTTCCAACGACTCAACGCCATTCCGGAATATATCCGTGTGCGTAATGCGCCACGATCGCGGGCCCGTTCAAAGGTATGCTCGAAACCGCTCATGTTGTGAACGGACGTCACACCTCTGGCAGCCACATAATTCATTGCAGCCTCGAGTGCTTTATCCTCCTGTTCGTCAGTAGGCTTGGGTACGACCTTGTCGATGAGGGCCATGGCATTGTCCTTAAAAATGCCCGTCACGTTTCCCTTATTATCCCGAACGATAGTTCCACCGGTGATGTCCTTAGCTGCATTTGTTATTCCGGCCAATTTTAATGCAGCTGAATTTGCCAGCGACATATGACCGTCGAGGCGATTGATCCAGACCGGATGATCCGTAGTAACAGAATCAATCCAATCGCGTGTCGGCAGTCTGCCGCCCCAGTTTTCGTGGTCCCAGTCTCCCGACGTGATCCATGTGCCTTTAGCAACGGTCTGAGCATACGCTGCAATCCTGCTAATAAACTCCTCAGGTGTTTTTGCGTCACGAAGCTGCACAGAGGAAAGAGCGAATCCACCTTCAACAAAATGAACATGGCAATCGATAAAACCAGGCACAATGAGATTTCCCTCGGTTGTTGTGATCTTCTCCGTTTCTGGACCCATCCATTTCTCGACATCGGCTGCGCTTCCTACCTCGACGATGGAATCTCCGATGATCGCCATTCCGTCTGCCCAACTTTGCCGGGGATCACCTGTCCATATTTTTCCCAGTATTATCTTGTCGGCCTTAGGATGTTGAGTACACGCCGACAGGGCTAGAAATATTACTACGATACAGGTCAATCTCATCTAAGTTTGGGGTTTTGTTGATGCCGCTCTTTGTCGCGCAGGCTTTTCTTTTCAAGGTTTTTTTTAAACGCTTCTGTAAGATCGATGCCTGTTTGGTTGGCTAAACATAACAATATCCACAACACATCGGCTAGTTCGTCGCCAAGATCTTTATTTTTATCTGACTCTTTTTCGGATTGTTCCCCATACCTTCGCGCGATTATACGGGCCACTTCCCCCACTTCTTCCGTCAGCATAGCCATGTTGGTTAGCTCGTTGAAATAACGGACTCCTGTCGTTTTGATATATTGATCAACCTGTTGCTGAGCTTCCGTAAGTGTCATTTTAAGATTATTTAGTGTTCCCGGCGACTGCTGCTATTATTCTTTGTGAAATTAACTCCTGGTTTTTTTGATCGGCAAGATACGTATTGCCGGTTTTTGTTGGATAAATATCCCAATTCCTATTGAAGCTTTAACAGAAGACGTTGTGGTATGCGGGCTATTTTTCTTGAATGATAGTCAAAACACACAATGGCGGTCTTTGCTCTAGCTATCTCTTGTCCGGTAGCCTTGTTCGTAACTTTATAGAGTAGATCAAAGCCGAACTTCGTGAATTCTTCGGCGGCGATCTTAATAATGAGTACATCGCCAAGAAAGGACTCCGCTTTATATTGCACGGCGGCATCAATGATGATCTGGCCGATTGGACCTTCAAAACTTGTCTCATCTTTGAATCCAAGACCTCTATACATTTGAATGCGCGCTTCCTGCAGCAGGGTAAGCATCGTATCATTCCCAACATGTCCTCCGTAGTTGAGATCAGAAACCCGCACGGCTATTTCTGTACTGAAATTAAATTTTTCGGGCAGGTTGATGTGTAGGCGGGACATTGTTGGAAGGCATTATAAGGTAATAGGGTATAGGGTATAGGGTATAGGGCTTGGGGATGCTGCAATAATAAACATATCGTCAAAATACTCTGTGGCTTGTCGACAGATTTCTTTTGTTTCCTTAAATTGATTTATGAAGACTACAACTCTATTTGCGGTGCTGATCTTTCTTGCGGTCACTGCTTCAGCCCAAAATCTCTCCAAAATTTCCGTGCAGGGTTATGTATACGTTGACAAAAACAACAATGGAGTTCGGGATAAGAATGAAGAAGGCATCAAGGACGTAAGGATATCAGATCAACGTGAAATCGTTCTAACTGATGGCGAAGGACATTACCGTATTGAAAGCAACGAAGCAAGCGGTCATGTTTTTGTGATTCAGCCAAATAATTATGTAATACGAGGACCGTTTTGGAAAAAGATATCTTCGGATCAGCGAGAAGCAAGCATAGACTTTCCTGTGTCACCCTCACCGCGGACAAACAGCTTCACATTTATACACGCTTCCGATACACATTTGAGCGAGCAAAGTCTTCCCCGTCTTACAAAATTGAGATCGATGGCAGACTCCCTTAAGCCGGCTTTCATGTTGGTGACAGGCGATCTTATCAAGGATGCGTTGCGCGTTTCAGAAAAAGAAGCAGTTTCGTTATATGAAATGTATGTCCGCGAAATCAGTAAATTTTCTATTCCCGTGTGGAACGTTCCGGGTAATCACGAGATCTTCGGGATTGAACGGCATAAGTCGCTCGTAAGCGAAAACCATCCGCTCTACGGAAAAAAGATGTATCGGCATTACCTTGGTCCTGATTACTATTCATTCTCCTATGGCGGAATACATTTTATTGGATTGAATTCCGTCGATTATCATGGCCTCTGGTATTATGGTCACATCGACTCACTTCAACTTGACTGGATGAAGCGCGATGTGTCGGCGGTTGACAAATCAATTCCAATCATTACTTTCAATCACATACCGTTTTTCTCGGGCGGTTTGAGTATGATGGAATATTCTGACGAAGAGCCTGGAAGTTTTTTGATCTCGATTAACGGAAAAAAACACTTCAGACATGTTGTTACCAACGCTCCTGCCGTTATGGAAATACTTAAAGATCACAGCTTCCCCGTCGCGCTGGGAGGCCATAATCATTTTTCGCAAAAATTCACTTTTGATGCTTTGGGTCAGAATACAGAATTTCACCAAACGGGAGCCATTGTAGGCCCGACATCAGACGGCGGTTATAACATGCCTTCTGGTTTCGTGCTCTAC
>DASVBA010000191.1:0-3042 GCA_036376095.1 Chryseolinea sp. | reverse complement strand
CATTTGTCCAGGAATCTTTTGACTTTAATACGAAATACTTGCGTGGAACTGACAAGATGCTTCCCCGTTGGAAGCGCGTACTGTCGGTTACAAATACTTATCTCGGAGAGGCTATTGGTAAACTTTATGTAGACGAGAATTTCCCGCCGGAGGCGAAAGCAAAAGCGCTGGCAATGGTTGAAAATATCCGTCGGGCCTTCGCTGAGCGTATAAAAGGGCTCGACTGGATGTCGGACTCGACAAAACAAATGGCGTTGGGAAAACTCAATAGGTTTACAGTCAAGATCGGTTATCCGGACCAGTGGAAAGATTATTCGAAGCTGGTCATTGTCAAAGCCCCTGAATCAGCGTCGTATTTTACAAATGCAGTGAATGCCGCGAGGTTCCAGGTAGAAGAGGACATTGCAAAACTTGGGAAACCCGTCGACAAAAAGGAATGGTTCATGACCCCACAAACGGTGAATGCTTCCTATAATCCATTGTTTAACGAGATCACATTTCCTGCAGGGATCCTTCAGCCGCCCTTTTACGATTATAGGGCCGACGAAGCCGTCAACTATGGGGGTATTGGCGCAGTGATCGGCCATGAGCTGTCACACGGGTTCGATGATATGGGAAGTCAGTTTGACGCTGACGGAAATCTTAAGAACTGGTGGGCGGAAGCCGACCTGGGTAAGTTCAAAGAGAAAGGCAAGGCATATGTTGATCAATTCAACAAGTATGAGCCGCTGCCCGGAGTTTTTGTGCAAGGTCAATTCACGCTGGGTGAAAACATCGGTGACTTGGGAGGTCTAGCAATAGCATACGACGGCCTTCAACTTTTTTATAAGGAGAATGGGAAACCCGGTGTCATAGACGGATTCACACCTGAACAGCGCTTCTTTCTTTCGTGGGGTACTATCTGGAGGGCGAAGTATCGCGATGAGACCCTTCGCACTCAGGTGCTTACCGATCCACACTCGCCTTCAATGTACAGGGCAAATGGTCCCTTAACCAACTTCGAGCCTTTTTATAAAGCCTTTAATGTGGTCGAAGGCGATAAAATGTACCGGCCTGAAAACGAAAGAGTAAAGATTTGGTAAGTTTGATGGTTGAGAAATCATTGAATTTGACTGAATCGGCATTTTTTTGAATTGAATTTTGTAAAACATCGGGACTTTATTATTATTGCCCTTGTAATAGGTAGCAATTCCATGGGAAAAGGAGATAAAAAGTCAAGGAGAGGAAAGATCTGGAAGGATTCTTACGGGAACTCAAGAAATAAAAAAGCTATTAAAGCAAAGCTGAAGAGATCGGCAATGCGGAAAACTGCTCCTGTTGTTGCGACTGAAGAAGCAGTTGCAAAACCAAAAAGGACAGTTACTAAGAAAAAAACCGACGCATAGAATATGAAGTATATCGCAAACATAGCATGGTGGTGGCACAGATCGAATTTCGATGAGTGAACAGCCTTGATATGACTTTGCGTTAAGCCGAAGGCCTGCTGTTCACAGCGGGCCTTCGTTTTTTATAAGGATCCAGGAATTGCAGAATAGAATAAAATGAAATACAAGCTCAAAACATTCACAAAAAAGTTACTGGCGGATACGCTCACGCCGGTGAACATCTACCTGAAGCTCCGCGATGTCTATGCCGGCAGCATCTTGCTGGAGAGCTCAGACTATCACGGCCACGAAAATAGCCTGTCTTTTATTTGTTGTGAGCCCATCGCTTCATTTCAGGTACAAGGCATAACGGCAGAGAAAAGATACCCCGATGGCACAATCGACAGCGAACAGATCACAAAGGTGGGGCACGTTACCACTCTGTTGGAAGATTTTCGGAAATCATTCGAAGTGGAGCAAAGTCCGTCGAAGTATGCGAATTGCGGTTTGTTTGGTTATATGGCCTACGATTCAATCCGGTTTTTTGAAGATGTGGTTATCAAACAACCAGAACAGAATATTCCGGACATCCTTTATAAGTTGTATCGATATGTAATTATTGTTGATCATTTTTCCAATGAATTGAATCTTTTCGAGCATTGTTATGATCCGAAGGAGGATTGCCGTAGCACCCTTGATAAGGTAGAACAGATAATTTTCAGTAATCGGTTCGCTACATATCGGTTTGCGCTTACCGATACCGAGACCTCCAATGTTAGCGATGATGAATTCCTTGATATAGTTGAAAAAGGAAAGGAGCATTGCTACCGGGGTGACGTCTTTCAAATTGTCCTATCCAGACGTTTTACGACTGGATTTAAGGGTGATGAGTTTAACGTATACCGATCGCTTCGCTCAATTAATCCATCACCTTACTTGTTCTATTTCGACTATGGAAGCTTCAAGCTTTTTGGATCATCACCGGAGGCTCAGCTCCAGGTGAAAAACGGGAAGGCTCACATCTTTCCTATAGCCGGTACGTTCCGGCGTTCAGGAAATGATCAGGAAGATGCCACGATCGCAGCAAACCTTGCGGCCGATGAGAAGGAGAATGCTGAACACGTAATGCTTGTCGACCTTGCAAGAAATGATATGAGCCGCAATGCTGAACACGTGACGGTGGAAGTGTTCAAAGAGATCCAGTTTTATTCTCACGTGATTCACCTGGTCTCAAAAGTTAGCGGATCACTTAAGGATAGCACTTCCGTTGTCGCGATGGCTGCCGATACGTTCCCTGCCGGAACCCTTTCGGGAGCGCCTAAGCACATGGCCATGACGCTGATCAATAAGTATGAGAACATTAACAGAAGTTTTTACGGTGGGGCTATAGGTTTTATCGGATTTGATAATTCATTCAATCACGCGATCATGATCAGGACTTTCCTCAGTCATGAGAACAGGCTGATCTTCCAGGCTGGGGCGGGAGTGGTGTCAAAATCAAATGCTCAGAGTGAGCTGCAGGAAGTCAACAATAAATTGGCCGCTCTGCGAAAAGCTGTGCTGATGGCGGAGAAGATTTAAAGATTGGAAGATTGGAAGATTGGAAGATTAATTCGAAAGATTGGAAGATAGGAGATGGAGGTATTATAAAATTATGTTTTACTATAAATTTTTAACG
>DASVBA010000184.1:0-6720 GCA_036376095.1 Chryseolinea sp. | reverse complement strand
TCCAGTGCTCTTGACGCAGCAATTGCAGCCTTTGGAAAGGACTCCTTTGGAGAGAGCATGCTAAGATATCCGAGGGCGGTGTAACAATCGCCAAGTCCTGCATAGGCAGCCCCAAATTGCGGATCTTCTTCAATCGCTTCTTCAAATTCTCTGATGCCGTTTAGCAGATCCTTCTGCGTCCTTAAATTCCAGTGCGCTCTACCTTTTAGGTAAAGATGATAAGCCTCTTTGTTAGCAGTTCGTTGAGTTATAACCCTGCGGCTGGATGGCAAGAGGGCCTGGGCGATACTATTGGCTATCTTATCCTGGATTGAAAATATATCGTCAACCTTTCCCTCAAAGCGGTCCGACCATAAATGCATTTGATCCTCCGCATTGATAAGCTGAACTATAATTCTTATTTGATCTCCATCGATATCCACGGCACCCTCTACAATCGCCTGAACGCCAAGCTTTGTTCTGATCTCATCAAGTTCGGCAGCTTTTCCTCTAAACTGAAATGACGAGGTGCGAGCGCTGACAGTTATACCTTCCTGCTGTGCCAGGGAATTCAATATTCCTTCTGTAACTCCATCGATAAGAAATTCTTGTCCTGGCTCGCTGTGGAAATTCTCAAAAGGAATAACAGCGACAGAATGAGCGCGCTGCTCCGTGTTGTCGGAAAAGAAAAAATACGTGCCGACTGCCACGGCACCCAACGCACAAACTGTAAACAACGTTTTCATTTTTTCAAATGACTGATCGAAGCCACAAATCGCGGCAAGACAAATATAGCCGCGACCCGGCGATCCTTTAATCTAGTCAATTCCATAAAACTAATCAACCGGATACTCGATGAATTTGGGGATGTTCAGCGCTACACATTACGATCCTTTGAATCATGTGGTTCAATGCCAATTCGATGGGAAATAATAAGGTCAGCACCCAGATAGTTAGAATAAAACAATCCAAACGTCGTCATTGCCATGATTGCGAGATAAAGAATGCCAACAAGATCCTGTTTAAGTCTGTAGAAAAACATAGTGCAAAAGATCATGAACCATACCACATTGAGAATTGCGTGCAAGCAAGCCTTCTTCCAGGCGCTCCCGTCTGTATTAATTTTAAGAAGGTCCAACAACCCATAAAGGATTGCGGGCACGCTCATCCCTACTGCTGCAAAAAGTGATGACCTTCCGGCCACCAGGTAGTCGCTATCCGCGGTTATAAACCCGATGCCATCCATGACGAGGCTAAAAGGGTATAAGGCGGTGGGAAAATGCACCAGCATAGGATGAAGCCGGTGCTTCCCTAATCTTCCTTTCAACAAATTGAACCTCACAAACTGAGCGCGGCGAATAGAAGGATGAGGAATGCAACAACCGCAGCCGAAGCGTGAATCAATGCCAGGGATTTGGGTACAGTGTTGTTGCGCAAGTGGATCGCCACGAGAACAAAACCTCCCAAGGCTGCGATCACAAAAAGAATCACGCTCCATTGTGGAACTGTGCCTGGATGGTTGAAATATCTCAGGAGCAACATGACCAACGCCACCGCGGCAATGCCGCCATGGGTAAAAACCAACGGCTTGGAGGGGGTTTTCCCCTGCAAGACTGGAATTATTAAAACTATTCCGAACCCAGCTGCAACTGCAAAGAGTAAGATAATTGTTATCATAGGTGAAGGATTTCCCATTAGATGGCGAGAACTTGTTCCGGATACATTTTCACGTCGAAAAAATGTAACGGATGAAGGGTTGACTGATCTAATTTCAATACTACTGTACCTATGCTGGCTAATGCCGTCCATCTTGCTGCAGATCAAACCTTAACCGACGAGATCATTATATCGCGCGTCCTACATGGAAAGACGGAAGACTACGAGATACTTGTGCGGCGTTACAACAACCTTTTGTACAAAACAGCCCGCGGTATTCTTTCGGCGGAGAACGACATTGAGGATGTCATGCAGGAGGCGTATATACGGGGATATGAGAAGCTTGGACAATTCCGGCAGGAAGCAAAATTCTCCACGTGGTTAACCCGGATACTGATCAATTGCGCCTTACAACATTTAAACAAATTAAAAGGCAGAGCTCACCTTAGCCTTGATGTGCTGGTTCGCGATGGGATGGACGGCGAAGAACATGAACCGATGGAAGTAAACAGCGCCGAGGTAAGTCAGAACCTGGCAAAAGCGTTGGAAGGTGCTATCAGCCACCTGCCTGCAAAGTATCGGTTAGTTTTTATACTGCGCGAAGTTCAACACCTATCTGTTGCAGACACCGCGACCATAGTCGGTATAACAGAAGAAAATGTGAAGATCAGGTTGCATCGGGCGAAAGGAATGCTAAAGAATATGCTTCAATCCAGGCTCGACGTAATGGAGATCTTTGAGTTCCATGCCTCACGTTGTGTTCGTGTTGCCGAACGGGTAATGCAGGGCATCTATTCTCTGGAGTCGAGAGTGAACTGAAGCTTTGCCGAAGTACGCTCATATTCCTGCATAGTGATCATCCTTCCATATTTTGCATCCCATAATTTCAGTTGAAGGCATTTCCATATTTCAAGCGGATGCAGTGAGGTTGTTCTTGGATGCTGCAATTCTCTGATACATTTCATAGCTTCCGGCAGCCTGTAAAAGGGTATCCTGGCATTTACGTGATGAACGTGATGATATCCGATGTTGGCCGTGAGCCATCGAAAAACCCGGTTCATCTTTATATAGCTCGATGATTGGAGGGCTGCGCTCAAATAGTCCCAGTGATCATCGTCGCTGAGTATTACTTCCGGAAAATTGTGCTGAGCATAAAAGATATAGCCACCCACCGCGAACATGATAAGACATGGAATGATCAGGGAGAAAATAACAGCATCAAAGCCGCCAACCATGTAGAGTAGACCCGCAAACAGAATATGTAACCCGGCAGCAATTCCGCAATCATAGTATCGTCTCGGGTTCTCAAAGAATGGCCAAAGGCAAAATGACACGAAGAATATCGGAACATAAGCGAACAGGATCATCAGGGGATGCCTCAACATGAGATACCATCGCCGCTGCGCTTTGGTGGAATTCCTGAATGTTTCAGTGCTAAGCGTGGGAAAACTGCCAATGACTACTCTGGAAAATTTTGAATTGTGATTGTGATGATGCTGATGAGTTTCCTTCCAAATACTGGGGGGCGCCAGGGTTGTGATGCCGAATAAGGTCATGAGGAATCTGGCAACGTTAGATTGTCGCAGGATAGCCTCATGGTTGAAATCGTGATAGATCACGAATAGCCTAGCCGTCAGCAGTCCTGCCAAGACGCCGCACAATAGCTTGGCTGGTGTAAAAGCAATAGCATAGGTTCCATAGAATGCAAGAAAGGTGAATACGAAAGTGGACAAAAAGTAATACCAGCTTTTCAATCGGTCCTCCTGTGTGAACCTCATTGTTTTGGATATCAGCCGTTGCGTTGTATTCATGAAACGGAGGGCAGTTGGAGATTTACTCTTTTAGATCAAAATTTTCATCATAGGTTACGTCGCCATTGTGTTTTGATATTCTGATAAAGTTGACACTGCCACTTCCTTGAAAACGATAGATCATCCCTGCAAACCGGATCGGATGCAGGTCCACCTTCATATCAAAGGCCTTCTTTCCATTGACAAATAAGTGCACCAGTGAATCCTGTACACTCACTTTGACATTTACCCACTCGCTAAAATCTACACCCAACGGTGACAGATCCAGTTTCTTTCCACTCATATCGCCGAAGTTCAATTCTGAAACACAACCGGGGATCGAGAATGGTATTACCATGGTTGCACCCTGGAAAAGAACGTGAACCTCCGAGTGCTGACATGCGGCAGCGCCGTCGTTATATTCATTCTTGAATTCGGTTTCGAAAATGAAATCATTGCTCATGATATCACCAAAATCTCCCACATTATAATATCCTACCCACGGTGGTGTTGGCTGCATTGCAATGTTGTTTAATTTTATTTTTTCAATCGGCAGGCTCATGTACCCGTCGTTCATAACATCCGCCGCTTTATAATAGACTGGAACGGGAGACAAATCGACAAGCGGTAGCCACCCGTTGCTTTTAATGAAGAGTTCGTGTTGCCTGACGACCTGGTCATTGATTCGAAGTTTTGCCTGGAAGAAGCCTGGATGATAATAAATTGATGTATGCTGTCGCTGGTCGCGTGCCACCATTTTGCTCAAACGCTTGTCCCAAGTTTGTTGAATAAAAACTGAATCCGGTGGTTTCGCTGCTTTTGCGTCATAGTCAAAGATCACGGTGTTTGGGACACCAACATCCACTACCTTCTTGCTGCTAAACGAAAACCTGGAAGGATCAATATGAGGTTTTGCAGTATCAAACGACGTAAAGTACAGTACAACTCCGGCCGCCGCGAAAAGTAATCCTACAACTGCAAATACGGTAAAAGCTTTTCGCTTGACTCGTCCCGGCACGTTGACCGACCACTTTTCATTCGTTGCCTCACCTGTATCCGGACCGCCCAGTAAGGCTGTCTTGGATTCAGCGTGCCCTTGTTTAAAGGCTCGCCAGTTTTCAAACCCGACGTATTGCGCCAGGGTATCGAGCGTGGTGACGGTGGGTTTGCTCTCGTACCGAATTCTTCCCCACACGCGCTTCAGAGTAACAACACTTAATTGAACGTGGGTCTTTTCCATGATCCTGTTGCTTAACGCTTCAAAGTCACGGGTCGACCAGTCTTTTACGTCGCCCCATCCCAGTTCTTTCTGGATAAGCAAGAGGCACTTTTGAACCAATGTATCGTCTGTTTCTAATCCCATCGCAATCAAGCACTTAATGCCGTGGCCCAGTTTGAACGAAGTTGAACACACTTGAACTCATCGTTCCTGGCATGGCCATCCAAATTTCCGTTTTTTCAAAAATAATCATTGCTATCATTCAAATAAATTCCACAAGGATGAAGAGATCTTTACAAAGCACGCTGCTTTTGATTCTGTTTGGGTCCTTTGTCACCCATGCCCAGGTAGAAGAGCCAACGATCCTTAACCCCAGAGCGAAATGGAAGTTCAAGACGCAGGGTCCGATCCGAGGTTCTTCGGTGGTCGATAACGGGAACATCTATTTCGGAAGCGCTGACGGGCACCTTTACGCTGTCAATAAAAACAACGGCGAGCTTGCGTGGAAAATTAAAACTGAAAGTTCCATCAGCAGCACACCGGCTCTGGCTGGAAACCTGATTCTTGTTTCCACCAGCAACAACTGTTTGCACGCAATCGACCGAAGCACGGGAAAGCAGGTTTGGAAATATCAAATGCAGCCTTCAATTCCATCGTACTGGGAGTGGGACTATTACACTGCATCCCCAATCGTGGAGGGCGGTCGTATTTATATTGGTTCGGGGGATGGACACCTATATGCGCTGTCGATGGAAGGAAAGTTCATCTGGAAGTACAAGACGAATGGCAGAATACGGGCGACAGGTCTGAGCAGGGATGGAAAAGTTTTTCAGCCCAGTAACGACGGGATTGTTTATGTTTTAAATGCCCAGGATGGTAAACTCCTTTGGAAATTTGAGACCGATGGATCAAAATACGATTCGCGCAAGTTCGGTTGGGATCGTAATTCAATTTATGCGGCGCCGGTTTTACAGGACAGCCTGATGGTCGTTGCCTCCCGTGACGGGAAAACTTATGCAGTCAATACTTTGACACATAAAAAGAAATGGGACTTCACCTATGGCCCCACTTGGGCAATGTCTGTCGTCGTTGAACACAACGTAGCCTATATTGGATGGTCGGACAATAGTTTGTTGAGTGCTGTCAACGTTCAGACGGGCAAGGAGAAATGGAAATTTCAAAGCGGATCGTTGGTATATACCAAACCGTTTCTCACGGGCAATGATGTTTACTTTGGCTCAGCGGACGAAAACATCTATTGTCTTCAAAAACAAACGGGCGAAAAAAGATGGTCTTATAAAACAGATGGATGCGTATACTCGTCGCCAATTGTGGATTTTGGGACAGTTTTTGTCGGAAGTGACGACGGATTTTTTTACGCCATTGATGAGGGGACAAAACCTCACAAAGTTGTTTACCTTCCTGTTCCTAAGGAGCCAAGGCTGGAGGGATTCACCGTGGATAAGAAGATCACTCCTTATTTGAAGGATCGCGGCTTTGAACAACTTGATTCGGCAAAACTATATCGTTTTCTCGAAAGCAGGATAAATGACGGTGCCCCAAGCGTGATCGTATTCGCCTATGATCAAATCCCATCTAACATAGTAGGAGCAGAGCCCGAAAATGGAATGATCCGACGTTATCTTGAAAAAGGCGGCAAGATCATATGGCCCGGCAGTCCTCCGAATCTTTTTTCATTCGACAAGGGAAAGCCGCGATTAGACGAAACCACTGCGGAACGTATGTTGGGAATTGATATCAGCAGGCCCGAGGAGTCCGGAAATTATTACAGTCAGGCGACCCAAACCGGTTTGAACTGGGGACTTGCATCATGGCTGACTGTGACCTATTCTACCGTTGAACCTCAAGGTGTAACAGCGCTGGCATATGATGAATATAATCGCGTAAGCGCATGGTTGAAAAAATTCAATGAACGACCGGGCTCAGGATTTGTATCCTGCAGGACATGGGGATGGTATGCTAATGTTCATGAGGAAGATCTTGAGCTTATGTATGAGTTGGCTGTTTATGGGCTGGAGTGACGGGCGAGAGGATGGAGATCAAAAATGTAAAATC
>DASVBA010000167.1:0-3752 GCA_036376095.1 Chryseolinea sp. | reverse complement strand
CATTTTTCAGAATTGGAGGCGCTGGCGGCAGATAAACGAATCTGGCAATATTATGTTTACGATGGAACAGACCGCACCAGGCTCAGGTCTGTATTGAAATCTGCAATGGATGAAATGATGAATGGCACTCAACTTCCGTTCATCATCTATCATAATGTTGAAAGGAAGATTATAGGCAGTACGCGGTTTATGGATATACAAGCCTCTCATCGCAAGGTTGAGATCGGCAGTACATGGTTGCATCCGGATTATTGGGGGACCGCAGTAAATCTGGAATGCAAATTATTAATGCTCACCTATTGTTTTGAAAAGGTAGATGCGGTGCGGGTTCAGTTTAAAACCGACGAGAACAATGTCAGATCAAGGAAAGCTATCGAAAAGGTTGGAGGTAAGTTCGAGGGTGTGTTAAGGCATGATATGTTACGGGACAATGGAACTAAGAGAAATTCTGCCTATTATAGTATCATTGATGACGAATGGAGTGCATTGAAAATATCTTTAACTGACCAGCTGAACGTGAGGAGGAACGCCCAGCCTGGTCATTAATAAGAGATTCGACCTAAGTAATAGCTAGGATCGGACTCTCGCGCGTTGACTAATCTACCTCTCAATATGAGTACACTCGATCATTTACTGCGGGCGGTTGCTATGGCTCGCCAGCAATTCATACAAGTCGCCTCGGGCCTGACCATCGAACAAGCACAATTTAGATCATCACCAGATGTATGGTCTGTGGTTGACAACGTCGAACACATGGTGTGGGCGGAGATGGGCGGAATCAATGGAATGTGGAAAACATTCGAGGGCATCAAACAAAACAAGCCTATCTGGCAAGGTGACGCCATCCATCACGGCCTGCCTATTGAAAAGATCATTGAATTGACATGGAAGGAAAAAGAACAGGTACCTGAAATCGCGAAGCCACGATGGGGTGGACCTGTTGAATACTGGATAATTGCCCTTACTAATTGTCAGCCCCTCCTGGAAGAGTTATGCCGGGCAATGCAGGGATACGATCCGGAAAAGATCATTTATCCACACATTATTTCAGGTCCTTTAAATGTCATACAACGGTTAGAGTTTCTACGATTTCATCTGAATCGTCATCAGCTACAAATTGAGAATATCAAATTACATCCCAACTTTCCAAAGAGGGCGGTTGTAACGGCCTCGTAGCTTAATGATCTAATCATTGACAACCTCGAATAATTTGGGAAACGAGCTTTACTTACTAAGCGGTCTCGGCGCAGACAGAAGGGTATTTGACTTCCTCGACCTGCACGGGTTCAAGTTAATTCATATCGACTGGATCAAACCTGAGAAAGGCGAAAAGATAGAATCCTACGCCCGCAGGTTGTTAGAGCAAATAAGGACAAGCCGGCCGACAATGATCGGTGTTTCCTTTGGTGGAATCATTGCCATTGAGATTGCCAAACAAATTGACACAGATAAACTGATCCTGATTTCTTCGGCGAAAACAAAGGCCGACATTCCCTTGCGTTACAGGCTTGCGGGCAGTTTCTGGAACAAGTTGATCCCTGCGCCACTCTATCGAAAAGCAAACGTTGTCGTTTACTGGCTCTTTGGCGTAAAGAACAGGAAGGAGAAAGAATTGCTGAAGGCGATCTTGGAAGATGCCGACAACGACTTTGTGGATTGGGCAACCAATAGCATCGTGAACTGGGATAATGAAATACTTTTACCCAACGTCATAACTATTCACGGAACCGCTGATCGCCTTATTCCTTTTAATAAAGCGGATCACAAAGTCGATCATGGGGGACATCTTATGGTCGTGAGCAAAGCAAAAGAAGTAAGCCGTATCCTGCGGAATATTCTGGGTTAAGCATCAATCTTGTCGTATAAGCATACCTGCAAATAGGATCGCAGCTCACATACTGAGAGATTACTGACTCAGTTAATCTGACTGGCTTTTTTGTATGGAAATTTTTCTTCAATCACTTCTCCATTTTTCTTTTGAATGGCTAGATACACCTGGAAGGTGTTGTCGTCGATGAATTCGAATGTCATCCCTTCAAACCAAAGCTTGTTCTTTTCTTTCTTGACCAGCTTGAATTCACGGACTTCATTTTTCTCCTCCCACCCGGTAAGATCTTTATTAAAATGTTTAAGCTTCAACGTGAGAGATTGACCATCCTCTGTGATGGTGACGAGTTCATAAAAGACTATCAGTGTATCATTTTTTATTAAGCGATACGATCCCATCATGGCATTTGCCTGTGGTGGAGACCATATCTCTTCCGTTACGCCGCCGAGCGCCTGTCCTTTCCAATGGCCCGCAAGCCATGCGATATCCTCGATCGTCGCCTTTGGACGGGCGGCTCCCGTAAGTTTTAACGTATTTGGTGTTTCTTTTTCCTGGCTATAGCCAGTAATTGAAATCGTGATCATGGAGGCGAGCAAGACCGCTTTATTCATAAGGGTTACGATTAATGTGTAACGATCGAATTGTCCTTCTAATTTACTGTTTTCACCTGGCAAAAAGAGAAACGAATCGCCGTCATTTCCTTGATTTGCACGTTACTGTTCGCTAAGATCTACCCCGTTGAAGGGGAGAGCTCTCATTTGTTTTATTCGGAGTTCCCTGTATAAGTGTCCCGATCTCCGTCGCAGAAGTCTAACCTTCGAAACAGCACCTATATTAAAGAACTATTTCAAAGGAAACCGTTACGCGGTTGTTCCCACGCCATTGGAAAACATTATTAAAGAAAATTTCTCCCATGGTAGCAAAGTGGTATGATACAAGGTATCCTCCCGCGATATCAGGATCGGTAATGAACTCTTCAATGATGGATGCAGTATGCTCCGCGAAGAGTGATATCGAACTTAAATTGCGTTAATATATTCGTGTGATTTGACTATATTGTTTTATCAGATCACTCCCATGAAGCTTTTGATATTTGGTGGCTCGGGCTCGACCGGGCACGAACTGGTTAGGCAGTCTCTTTCATTGGGACACTCCGTTACTGCATTCGTGCGGGATTCTTCCAGGTTAAAGATCAGTCATGAACGTCTAAACGTTGTGACCGGCGACCTTACCAATACCGTCGATCTTGCAGGCGTCATCAAGGATCAGGACGTAGTACTTTCAGCTTTGGGCGCGACAAGTCCTTTCAAGTTTGATGCGATTGTGGTCGATGGTGTCGGAAAGATCATAAAAGTGATGGAAGAGTTAAACGTACTGAGATTTATTTATCTCTCGTTTATTGGTGTCGGGGAAGGCCGAATTCACGGAGGGTTTGTAATCAGGCATATTGCCTCGCGAATTCTGAAAGCGGAGATCGCCGGACACGAAGCCAGGGAGAAAATGATCCGCGCGAGTAAGCTTAAGTATACGATCGTACATGCACCTACCTTAACGAAGGGTGAAAAGAAAGGCGTCTACCGCACCGGGGAAAATTTGAGCTCTAATTCATTTGTTGTTACTATTTCACGCGCAGATGTGGCTGATTTTATGCTTAGCCAGTGCGTTGACTCTTCCTTGATACGTAAATCGGTGAGAATAATGTATTAGCGACGGAAGGGTTTATGGATTACAGCAGATATTTGCAGAGAATAAAGTTTTCCGATCGCGCACGCGTGGATGATCAGACGCTCAGCAAGCTCCATCAACAGCACGTCATGTCTGTTCCTTTTGAAAACCTTGACATCCATTATCGAAACATATTCGACTTGCAGTTGAAAAACATCTTCAGGAAAGTTGTCGAGGATCGCCGGGGAGGTTTTTGTTA
>DASVBA010000162.1:0-3546 GCA_036376095.1 Chryseolinea sp. | reverse complement strand
GGCTTTGAACTTGTAGTTCTCCCCGATATTCCCTGCGATCAGATCCTGATCACCATCGCCATCCAAATCGTCTGCCACGATCGTATTCCACCACCCCTCAGTATTTTCCATACCATACGCCTGAGAAACATCCTCGAGCCTTCCATTCTTATATTGAAATATCTTTAGGGGCATCCATTCGCCGACAACGATCAACTCCGCTGACTTATCCCCGTCCAGGTCAGTCCATACGGCGGAGCTAACCATACCTAACTGAGAAATAGCTGAACTTATTGATGCCGTCTTGTCTTCGAACTTTCCCTTTTCATTTATCAGGATGTAACTCCTGGGCGTTTTTGGATAGGATCCGCTTACAACCTGACCACCGCGAAACAAATCGAGGTCACCGTCACCGTCGATATCATGTGCCACTACACAGGAGCCGCTGCTTACCGTATTGATAGTGGCGGTCTTCTTAAAATTTCCTTTCCCATCATTAGTGTAAACCCGGTCATTGTATTGCTCCGAACCTTCTTTGTGCTCGCTTCCACCGCTCACGACATAGAGGTCGACGTCGCCATCCTGATCAGCGTCAAAAAGTGCGGAGCCCATATCCTCAAAATTCTTGTCGCTTTCGAACGCTGTACCACCCGCCTTTACGAATGCCGTACCCTGTTGAACGTAGAGGCTACCCGCCTGTCCCGCTGCCCCGCCGACGAAGAAATCATCATTTCCATCCTTATTTACATCCCCTGTCGAAACAAACGGGCCGCTTTTTGAAAACATATGAGGCAGAAGAGTCTGCACCTTGTATTCATTGAATTCATTTTCCTGGTGATTGAATGGCTTCGTCAGCAGTCTGTTCGAATTTTCAACAAATATGGGGCTCTGCTTTTGCGCTTTTCTTGTTGGTCTGAGGGACTGAGCATAAGCAATGTTGAGTGTTTGGTTTTTATCAACATTCTTTACAAGGCTTTCTTTTCCATCATTCCACAACACCAAAACGCTATCCACCTTTTCGATCTTGCCCAGTCCAAAATGTACTACCGGCTCATTTGATGACAGATAACCGCGTACGGTCTTATTCTCAAAATATTGGATTTGATCACCGGTATAAATTGTCACTTTAGCGCCGATGCCATCGGCATTAGCCGGAGGACCAGCGAGTTTCACTTTCAGATAATTGTTGGCGGGTGAAGAAGTATTTTCGTAAACGAATGCCTGGTCGTCAAGATTATTAATTACAAGGTCGAGATCTCCGTCGTTATCAAGATCGCCGACAGCGGCACCGTTGGAAAAGCTGCCTTCATTAAAGCCCCAGGCATCACTCACATTTTCAAACTGAAGGTCGCCTTTATTTTTGAACAAATAGTTCTTTACCTTGATGGAACTGTAAATGTTGATGAAGTCCTTAAATCCTTTCTCCATCATTTCCTGGGGAGACTGAAATTTGTGGGCGTTCAACTTGACGTACTCACCCAGCTTTTGCTGAGCATCACCGTCGAATACATCACGTTTGTATCCATTAGCCACGAACATATCCCGGCTGCCGTCGTTATCAAAGTCTGACATCAGAACAGACCAGCTCCAATCCGTTTTGGCAACACCCGACAGCTGTGAAATTTCGCTAAAGAACAAATTGCCCTGATTGAGGTGCAGCGCATTATGCATGTACTGTTTGTGCATTCCTCCATTCACGATAGCGTAAAAGCCTTCGACGTCCATGGATGGCATTGAAACTTTTGATCTTCGGTAATCTTCGGGCAACATTTCGCTTACCATGATATCTTCCAATCCGTCATTATTAATATCCGCTACATCTGTACCCATGGAGTACATGGAAATGTGGTTAGTTGCTTCTTTGATCTTCTCTTTGAATGTGCCATTTTTTTGGTTGATGTACATGTAGTCACCTTCGGCAAAATCATTGGCAACGAAAATATCCGTGTAGCCATCGTTATTCAGATCGGAGGTCACTACGCTCAAGGCATAACCAAAGTTGTTGGTAATTCCCGCCTTCTTTCCTATTTCCCTGAACTTCCCATTTTCATTGATCATCAGCTTGTCCCTGCTGCCAGCGGGTGAAAGTTTCTTTTGACGCACCATTTGTGTCAGCGGAAGGTCGAATGAGTCGGGACGGTTTGTAATATAGGCGTCAAGATCATTGTCATTATCCAAGTCAAAGAAAGACGCGTGGATCGAATACCCTGACTCATCGAGACCAACTTCCTTTGCTTGTTCTTTAAAAGTAAGATTACCCTGGTTGACAAAAAGGAGGTTCTTTCTTTGCTCATCGCTGTCCTGCCAACCGCCTTTACAAACGTAGATATCCAGCAGGCCATCAGCGTTCACATCTACCATAGTGACACCGTTGTTCCACTTACCGTTGCCTTGAACACCGGCCGACTCTGTAATATCCTTAAACTTGAGATTGCCTTCATTGAGATATAGTTTATTCGGTACCTCGTTACCGGTGAAATAAATGTCGGGCAGTCCGTCGTTGTTGATATCTCCGATCCCTACGCCTCCACCATTGTAGACATAGGCAAACACATCGAAGAAGGTATTGATGTTTTCATCGACCTTGTTTGCAAATGTGACGCCGCTTTGGGTGGAGGGGACTTTTTTGAAGAGTGGCTGTTGGGCAGTTGTTGGCGCTGCCGATTGGACCGTCTCTTTCTTTTCCTCACATCCAAGTAACAGGAGAAGGGCTGGCAGGATGGTCAGAATCAGAATGTGAATTAATTTTTTGGTCTTTAGTTTAGGGCTCATATCGAATATGGAGCATCCATAATTTTAGTTTCGACAAATTTAATAATTCAATCAATTGCCACGAGCCTTAACCCTTGGAAAGATTGAGGATCAATTGCCACGAGCTTCAGCTCGTGGAGAGATTTAGGATGCTTTTCGGCTTTAGCCAAACAAGCACCTCTACTTTTTTAGAATTCAGAATCCTTTATCAACAGATCATACTCCGCCGCAAAAGTCCTGGTTTGATGATGATCCTCCTGATTTTTGATGTAGTCTCTAACCCGGGGCACCAATGTTTCGGATACCGAGCTTGCAAAATATTCATCTTGCCATTCAAATTTTTCCCGGCATAATCCATTTTTGTTGATCCAATACGACGACTCACCCTTTATCAATTGCATAATCTTGCTAATTGATTGATCTATCCCGAGGGAAATCAGACAATGACAATGTTCCTGATAGCCATTTATCATGTCAATGAATATTCCCTTTTCAATTGCATTGTCGTTGATATGTTTCCATACCTTCGTTCGTAGCTCTGATGACGCAAGGAATGGTTCCCTGTTTTTTGTTGACCATACGAAATGGATCATAACTTTTACATGTGGCATAACGGGCAAAATTTCTACACAACATCATGTGGCTAAAGCCAAAATCACATAATTAACTATCCACGAGCTGAAGCTCGTGGCAATTGATGAATGCTCAAAACGAACTGAATCCGAAACAAAGATAGCTTAACCACCTTTTCAAGTTCTCGCATATCCTGCCTGATTTCCTGACATTTTTTCCCTTGTTCCCTTATCTCCTAGTTCC
>DASVBA010000161.1:0-6409 GCA_036376095.1 Chryseolinea sp. | reverse complement strand
AGTCGAATATTCCGTTGCCGCAGACTGTATGTTGTCGGAAGCAAGTTGCCAGAACTCAACGATCGGTTTCGCAATAGCCGGCCAGTTAGCGGTATTTTCTCCAGGGGGAGGTATAACCAATTGACCTTGTTTATTCAGTTCCCGCAAATGCTTGATCTCCCTGAAAAGGGACTGAGTAACTAACCAGCTCGGAATTACTAATATGCTCAACAATAACAGGGTCAGCACTACTGCCGCCAACGCTTTCCGCTTGAAAAGCTTTATAAACATGAGGTACAGCGGATAAATGGCTATGGCGATCACAGCCGCCCAGGTCAGGATGAGAACGAATGGTCGAAGTATGCTGAAACACCATCCTATTAAAAAAAGCAGCACTCCCAGACGAATGAGGGTATCTACCGTCCTTTCAAAATTGATCGTTGAAGGGATTAGTGGCTTGTTGGATGATTCCATAATGGCTATTTATTTTAGTTGTACACGCGATGTTCCAGGGCTGGATAGTTGACGATCTTCAATTTTATAAATAGCTGAAATCGCCAAAAACCAAATAAATTTTTTAGTCTGCATCTTGTCTATCTAGTCAAATCCATTTCTCAGTTCACGGCTCCTGTACTTGAAAATTTCCCAACCAGCATCGCAATAATGATCGCGACATATAACTGACCAGTGGTGCTGATAAGTGTAGCCAACGATCGCGCGCCCGGAATCTTCGGAATTATATCACCGTATCCTGTTGAGGTATAAGTAACAAATGTATAATAAAACATCTTACTCATAACTACTTGCCCTGCCTCATCATTTCCTTCTGGAAAATGATATGCGTCAGGCTGTATGCGTACCAATGAATAAACGATGAGTGAATAAATCACGCCAACCAGAAGGTAGCCGTTGATCGAATCTGCGATAACCCCGAGATTGACATTTTTGGCGCGCGCAGTTTGCCGGATAAGCCGGACCACGATAAAAATGAAAAACAATCCCTGACATGCTCTCGACATTGTGGCTAAACCCGGAAGATCGACTTTTTCCGCAAACCAAATTATTACGATCAACAGTAAGGCGACAGCAATAATGATCTTTTTCCTTATATGTTGTAAGGATAATGCGGCTGAAAGAAAAACGCAGGAGAACAAAAAATTATAAGCCAGATCATGATATCGAACGGGTACCATAGGTGTAATAAACACCATCAGGATGAGGCCCAGAAGCAGGAGCGAATTTGGGCTAAAGAGTGAAACGAATTCTTTACGCAAGGTCAAGTTACCATTGAAAGCGAAATGGCGTTAAACTATCCAATCGTCCGACAGCCCTTTTCCCTTTGTTATCGCCATTCCGTTGTTGCAGAAATGTACAACTATTTTTCTAAGTTCCTTCAACGCTATTTCAGATGCGCAACATGACTTTTGACATGAATTATTAAGTGAAAAATCACCATACGAATTTAATCAAGACCTCCTGTTTACTTAAAAGCAAACCTTTTTGCATAAGTAATTAAAAATGGTAACTTTTGGCAAAACGATTCTCTATGAAAACAATTTTTACATTCGTACTGGCTTTCTTATGTGTATGTGCATTTGGTCAGGGGAAAATCAAGTTGAACGCGTATGGCGCTTATGTATTCGACGACAAGTTCGATACATATTACACTAGCAATCAATACATTGAAGGGAAGATCAAAGGTGGATTTCAATGGGGAGCGGGCTTGGAATTTGCGCTTCATGAGGATTATGGGCTCGAGCTTGTCTATTACCGGCAGGATACGGATCTGCCCATCACGTATGATGGTTTTGGAGGTGGTCTTGGCAGCCGCACGGTTGACCTAGGTATAAACTACATCATGGCTGGCGGAATGCGTTACATGAACACGATGAATGAAAAGATCCAACCCTACGGAGGACTGCTTGCCGGTATGGTCATATTTGAAAACAAGGAACCTCAGGGCGACGAAGATGATTCCTATGTAAAATTTGCCTGGGGATTACGGCTCGGTGTCAACATATGGGCTACTGAAAAAGTCGCGGTGAAATTGCAAGCACAACTGTTGTCCGCAGTTCAGGGTGCCGGCGGCGGGCTGTACCTTGGAACTGGCGGCGCGGGCGCTGGGGTCAGTACCTATTCTACCATCTACCAGTTTGGACTTGGTGGCGGCTTATGTTTTAAATTAGGAGCCCAGGAATAATTCGAGGCGGCTTAGTTCACAAGAATTATTCAACTACCGGGTCTTAGACGTCCTTCTGCGTATACTCAGAGGGTGAGTTCCCCTAAGCTCCGAGCGTTCTGTGAACCATTTAGCACGTTATGAAATGGAATTCCAGCCGAGATTATGAAAATTAGATCGCCTGATTTTTTTCATGTGCAACGATTCACCAATATGTCTACCTTTCCGATATCAAAACACCCTTAAACTATGAAGCTCTTTGTAAATGCCGCCGGCATGCAGAATAAAATGCTATTCTTTCTGGTGGTGTTCGTGGTTGCCGGCTGCAGCAAGAACAAGGAAACAGTAACACTGCCACCCGTCAAGGTAAACGTCGTAAAGGCCACGGTAAATGATGTACCCGTATATGAGGAGTTCGTAGCTCAGGTGTACGGCCAATCCGATGTAGATATCAGGTCGCGGGTTGAGGGTTGGGTTACGTCTGTAAATTTTAAAGAAGGCTCTGCAGTAAAAAAAGGCGCTCTGCTTTATATCATTGATGATGTTCAGTATCAAACGCGTGTAGACCGTGAGGGCAGCGAGCTTGCCCGGGCGAAAACTGAACTGGTTCGTACTCAAAATGAACTAGGCCGGGTCAAACCGCTCACAGAACTTAATGCATTAAGCAAAAAAGATCTCGACAATGCACAGGCCGCCTATGATGCTGCACAGGCGGAGGTAAAAGCATCTGAAGCGTCACTACAAAATGCCAGGATAGAATTAGGATACACCCGGGTGTTAGCGCCATTCGATGGCGTAGTTGGTATCTCCAATGTCCGGGTTGGTGATTATGTAAGCCGCGCAGGAACAACGTCGGTGCTCACCACAATTTCCAGTATAAAAGGAGTGAGAGTTCGATTTCAAATCAGCGAACGCGAGTACCTGCGAATTGCTCAAATGAGCACAGAAGAATTAGCCTCCGCCAGGAAAAATGTGCAACTTATTATGGCTGATGGTTCACTGTACCCGGAGAAAGGTGAAGTCAATTTCGCCGATCGCGAAATAGATCCAAAGACGGGAACATTAACTATTGAAGCTTCATTCCCTAACCCCACAGGATTGTTGCGCCCCGGGCTTTTTGTAAAGACACGAGTATTATTAAGTACCTATCCCAATGCAGTGCTTGTGCCACAACGCGCCGTATTTCAACTGCAAAACCTTGCACAAGTATTTACAGTCACCGACTCCAGCACGCTGAAGGTAAATATTGTTGAGACCGGGCCCAAGGTTGGAGATGCCTGGATAATCAAGAAAGGTTTAAATGCAGGAGATAAAGTCGCTGTAATTGGAACAGCGTCGCTGACACCCAACTCAAAAGTCGAAGCGGTTGAAATGAAATGGCCGGACGATGCTCAGAAGAGCAATCCACAATAAATAACCCTCAGCATATTTTATGAGCGAATTCTTTATCCGACGGCCCATTGTAGCGATGGTGATCTCCATTCTGATGGTCATCCTGGGGTTAATCACGTTGACAGGTATTCCTATTTCGAAGTATCCTGAAATCACGCCACCAATGGTTCAGGTAACAACCCTGTTCAATGGTGCCAATGCCGTTAACGTAGAACAAGCGGTTGCAACACCGATCGAACAGCAGGTGAATGGTGTAGAAGAAATGCTCTACATGAAATCCATTAATGCAGCCGACGGATCCCTTACGCTGCAGGTGTCTTTTGAAGTGGGAACGGACCTCGATAACGCCAACATGCTTACGCAAAACCGGGTGTCCCAGGCCAGCGCTAAAATGCCGAATGAAGTGAAGGCCTATGGTGTGACCACAAAGAAATCACTCGTGTTCCCGCTTATGCTGGTTTCGCTTTCGTCACCCAATTCAACCTACGACGGATTGTTCCTGAACAATTACGCGAACATCAACATCGTCGATCAGCTGAAGCGATTAAAAGGCGTCGGGGATGTTATTCTTTTTGGCGGCGCTGACTACTCTATGCGAGTATGGCTTAAGCCCGACCAATTGACCAAACTCAATCTTACTGTAAATGATGTTGCCAATGCAGTGAAGAAACAAAATGCAATCGCGCCGGGTGGTAAGTTTGGAGCACCTCCATCTCCAAAAGGAGTGGAATACACTTACAGCGTATTGTTGCAAGAACGTCTAGTTACTGAAGAAGAATTTGGGAACATCATCGTAAAGTCCGATGAGAAAGGATCCATCATACGTCTGAAAGATATTGCACGCCTTGAGTTGGGCATGGAAAATTATAACTCATTTAGCCGCCTCAACGGTAAGGCTGCCAGCACGATCGTGGTGTACCAGATGCCTGGATCAAACGCGTTAGAAGTTGCCGGCCTGGTACAGTCCACAATGGCCGAATTAAATACGCGTTTTCCCGAAGACCTTAAATATGACATATCTCTTAACACGACAACGGCCGTTTCAGTCGGTATTGAAGAAATTATACATACTCTTTTTGAAGCGGTCTTCCTGGTGATCCTGGTGGTGTTCTTGTTCCTGCAAGACTGGCGCGCAACCCTTATTCCATTGTTGACAGTTCCTGTTTCGTTGATCGGAACGTTTATCATTTTCCCATTGCTGGGCTTCTCTGTCAACGTTTTGTCGCTGCTGGGACTTGTACTCGCTATCGGTTTGGTGGTGGACGACGCTATCGTAGTCGTTGAAGCGGTCATGCACAACATTGAGCACGGCATGAATCCAAAGGAAGCCACGCAGAAAGCGATGAAAGAAGTAGGTGGACCGGTGATAGCCATTGCGCTTATTCTCGCAGCGGTGTTTGTACCCGTTGCGTTTGCGGGAGGTATTACCGGAAGACTATATCAGCAGTTTGCTATCACCATTGCGATTTCTGTATTGTTCTCTGCATTTAATGCATTAACACTTAGCCCTGCATTGAGCGCCATACTGTTGAAACCTAAGAAGAAATCAACCGGCTGGTTACAACGATTCTTCGATGGCTTCAACCGCGTGTTTGACAAGTTCACGCTCGGCTATACGGGAGTCGCGGGTATTGTCGCCCGTAAATCCATTCGATCGCTGATAATCATGGGGGTCGTTCTCGGTGTAACCGGACTATTGGGTAGAAATATACCGGGCGGTTTTGTGCCCGAAGAAGATGAAGGATATTATCTGGTGAATGTCCAGCTTCCCGATGCCTCGTCTATGGAGCGTACCGACGAAGTAGCCCGTAAGATCGAACAGATCATCAACAACACAGAAGGTGTTGCCTATTCCACCATGGTCGTAGGCTATAGCATGCTTACACAATCCTATTCCACCAACAATGCATTCGTCTTTGTGTCCCTGGAACCTTGGGAAGAACGAGAAAAGACAGCAAAGCAATTAATTCAGCAGACCAATCTCGCCTTTCGCAATACCATTTCTGAAGCCACTGCCATTGCATTTGGTCCCCCACCTATTGAAGGTCTGGGAACTTCCGCAGGTTTTACACTCCAGTTGCTTGACCGGTCCGGAAACTCACCGCAGTTCCTGGATGAGCAGGCGCGGAATTTTATAGCCGAAGCAAGAAAGCGGCCTGAGATTGCCAATGCATTCACCTTGTATCGATCGAATGTTCCGCAGAAACAAATCGTCATTGATTTTGACAAGGCTGAAAAACTGAACATTGACCTCAACGAAATTACCAGCACCATATCTACTTACCTCGGAAGCAGTTATGTGAATGATTTCAACCGCTTCGGCCGGCAGTACAAGGTATTTGTGCAGGCGGAAGCAGAAGACCGCCTCAAGACGGATGATATTGCGCGCTATTATGTGCGTAGCCGTTCAGGGGAAATCATTCCCTTAAATACGCTGGCTCAGGTGAATGATATAGCCGGCCCTGCCTATACCAATCGTTTCAATATGTTTCGCGCCGCTGAAATTTCCGGCGCTCCGGCAGAAGGTTATAGTTCGGCCGATGCGTTGAATGCCTTGGAGGAAGTAGCAGCTACCCTTCCAAAAGAACTTGGCATTGCATGGAGCAATATGTCTTATCAGGAAAAGGCGGCGGAAGGAACGGGAGGCGTTGTATTCCTGGCAGCGATTGTTTTCGTGTTCCTTATCCTGGCGGCACAATATGAAAGTTGGAAACTTCCTTTTAGTGTGTTGCTCGGTGTGCCAGCCGCGATCATGGGTGCATTCTTCGGGCTGTGGATGGGCGGACTGTGGAGCACCAGTTATGTCAACAATGTGTTTGCGCAAATCGGACTGGTGATGCTGATCGGCCTCACTGCCAA
>DASVBA010000150.1:0-3421 GCA_036376095.1 Chryseolinea sp. | reverse complement strand
AGCGTTAGAAGTTTGATTGAATAATAGGCCAATGAGTGCCGGTGAATATCATTAATAAGGAATCCAATGGCCACCTGTTTCTTTAACCGGGAAAAAAATGCGATCAATTGTTCATCAGTAAAGTGATGATAAAATAGTGTGCCGATAACAATGTCAAATTGTTCCTTTTGAAAATCGGGGGAGAGGACGTCGACAGCCTGGAGCCGGATATGAGGAAATCCGCTTAACCTTTTACGTGCCGCATTAATTACATACTGGTTTGCGTCGATCCCAGTCAGCTGCAATTTAACATCGTACTTCTTTGACCAACTATCAATTAACAACAGCATGTCGCCACGCCCGCAACCAAGATCCACCACCTTAAGGTTGTTGCTGCTTGTGCCTTTCAATAGTTTGCTGATTCCGTTAATTGTGACGCGATTACCACCCAGCCATCGATTGATGATCTCTAATTCCGCCAGCGTTTTGTCCATCATCTCGCCGGCGTATTCAAGATCATCCATGATCTCTGTGTCAGGGGACCTCCTGGAAAAATCGATCATGCCGTTAGTCCATTTCTATTTTTAGTATCATGCTTTCCAGAGTAAGACCTGGGCCAAATGCGAAGCTCAGAATATGCTCGCCATGATCACCAGGCTTAAGTTTGTTGCGGATCTCCTGCAGCACAAAAAGTATGGTTGGCGACGACATGTTTCCGTAGTTTTTTAAAACGTGATAGGCCGGCGCGTTTTGACCCTTATTTATGCCCAGCTCCTCCTCAATGCTTTCAAGGATCTTGCGACCGCCCGGGTGGATGGCAAAAAAACGAACCTCATCAATAGTCTTCGAAATTTTATCGAGAAGATCTGTCGTCAGTTTGAGTATCCCGGCTTTGATAATAGATGGAACGTATGTAGACAGTTTCATTTCAAAACCGAGATCACCAATCGCCCAGGCCATATCACCTTCTCCTTCAAAAGCGAGATCGCTGCAAAACTTCTCAGGCTTCAGACGTAGAGGGGCAGTTGTTTTTCCTTCCATCAATACTGCGGCCGCGCCATCGCCAAATAGAGCGTTCGAGATAAGGTTATCGTCTGTTGGCGCCTTCTGAAAATGAAGACTGCAAAGTTCGGTGCAGACAATAAGGACCTTCGCGTTTTCGTCCGTTTGACAAAATGCATCCGCTATCTTAAAGGCGTTAAATGCCGCGTAGCATCCCATAAAATTGATACTTGTCCGGAGTACATTGGTGGGCAGCTGTAGTTTCTTCACAAGGTCAATATCCAGACCTGGCGCATACATACCAGTGCAACAAACAATGATAAGGTGTGTAGTCTGTTGGAGTTCAAAGGTCGGAATATTGCGAAGCATATTCTGGACAGCATTGTAACTCAGGTCAAGCGCATTATTCCTGAAAAACTTCAGACGCTTAGCCGTAGAGGGAAACGGTTCAAAGTCGTGGGAATTAGCGTAAAATGTATTAGTCCGATCGTTATTGTAGTCCTCCAGCACAGAATAGCGGTAGTCAATACCGCTTGCGTTAAATATCGCCCTTAACTTCCTGCTATCATGTTGATTTAATTGCATTGCCTTAACCATAAAATCGGCAATTTGCGTCTGTGTGAACCGGTATTCTGGATTGGCCGTGCCTATTGCTGTAATGCTACTCATTCATTCCAATATATTTTAAAAAACTATAATTTAGGCCGGCCTGTTCCAGTTGAATGAATTTTAATTTCATATAACATGCTATCCCTGTCTTCCTGGCTTCATCTGAGGATCCCTTTTTCCTACTTCTTGCTACCTGTTTACCTGTTCAGTGTAGCCTCATCCCCTAATGTAAGCGAAGACGGTTTACTTTGGACGTTTCTTATTGTTCATCTTTTTCTTTATCCAGCCAGTAACGGTTACAATAGCTACTTTGACAAGGACGAAAAGAGTATTGGCGGACTAAAGAACCCTCCGCCCGTGAATAAGGGATTATATTACCTGGCCCTGCTGTTTGATGCAATCGCGATTATTCTGGGCTTTATTATGATCAACGCCGCGTTTTCTATCATGCTGGCAGTTTATGGCCTTGTATCAAAAGCTTATAGCCACCCCGGTATTCGTCTAAAAAAGTATCCTGTCGCGGGGTGGTTGATCGCAGGGCTGTTTCAGGGCTTTTTTACGTTTGTGATGTGTTACATTGGCATCAATAAATACGGTATCGAAAACATCTGGAAAGGTTCTGTGCTCATACCTGGAGCGTTATGTAGTCTCATGCTATGGGCAAATTATCCCATGACACAGGTTTATCAACACGAGGAGGACGGTAAGCGCGGGGATGAAACGTTCAGCCGAATGCTGGGGATAAAAGGCACATTCTATTTTGTAGGAGCTGTCTTTGGCCTGGTCACAATTGGGTTTGTTCTTTACTTCAAAGCGTTCTATTCGTTGAAGTATGCTATCGGATTTCTAATAGCGTTGTCTCCCGTGTTGCTCTATTTCAGTTACTGGTTCTTTAAAGTAAGGGTTGACGAATCCAAAGCCGACTATTCACATACCATGTGGCTTAATTTCATTTCTTCCACCTCACTGAATGTGTATTTTATTTACATCTTCCTCGTTGCCAAAAACTATCTTAATACCCTTATTTAGCCTGCGACATAACGGCCGGTTTACGCATGACCTGTTCATTGATAAAGTACATCATGGTAACGGTTATGATCATCGCTCCCACAACCACATAACCTAGAGTATCATAGTGCAGTAGTTCGCCGGTATCGGAAGATACGACAATCATTCCCGCAAACACAGACGCAATTCCTCCCGATATCTGCTGCACCGACGCGTTGATGCTCATGAACGCACCTCTGTCCATCGGTTCCGGTACGGCTGTCATCAGTGCGGATGAAGAAATAATCCTTGAAGAGATTCCAACAAACATAATTACGTTCATGAATACAACGAGCCACAACGGTGTAAGTCCGAGATTGGTGTAAATAACAACTATTAACATGCTAAGGAGCGATCCTGCAACGAAGATCGGATACTTTCCAAGTGTATCGCTCAGTTTGCCTATGAAGGGACCCGTGATCATGGAACAAATGCCGGTGATCAGGTAAAGCATAGGCAGATCATCAAAGGAGATTCCAAGGTTGTGTATCCCAAAGGCACTACCAAAAGGCATCATCATATAGCCGCCAGTGGCAAGAAGCGTGGTCGCGGCAAATGCTCTTGCGTACATCGGGTGCGACATTGTCTTTACAAGATGCTGGAAAGGACTTCGCTCCGACTTTATCTTCAAATGAGCAACTATTGGGCGAAAGTGGATCACGATAGCGATACCTACAAGAACGCTTAAGCCGACGATCATAAAAAACGGTGAATGCCATCCTAACCGGTTAGCGAGATAAATCCCTATTGGTATTCCCATCACCTGGGTTGATGCAAATGCCAT
>DASVBA010000045.1:0-2818 GCA_036376095.1 Chryseolinea sp. | reverse complement strand
GGATGATATTGCAAATTCGCAAGTGCGTCAGGACTTTCAAACCTCCGAGCTCGTACTTGAGTCACGATACGCACGCGACGAGTTGTTCATCCAGTCTGACAACGACAGAATTAGTTTAGGGACTAGTCGCTGGCCCATAATTACCGTACGCTACACGAAGGGTTTCAAAGGTGTGATCAATAGCCAATTCGACTACGACAAGGTCCGGCTGAGTTTTTACAAAAGGCTCCGCTTCGGACCCCTGGGTGTAGGGAACTTAAATTTAACAGGTGAAAAGGTCTTTGGGACTTTACCCTATCCACTACTGGGACTACACTTGGGTAACCAATCACCCATATACACGCCGATCACCTACAATCTCATGAATTACGGCGAGTTTGTAAGCGATCAGTATGCCACGCTACAATACCAGCATCACTTTGAAGGTTTCCTTCTTAACCGGATTCCTTTGTTGAGGAAGCTAAAGTGGCGGTTGGTAGGTACGGCGAATGTGATTTACGGTGGACTTAGTCAGCAGAATATAGACATCAATGCATCCAACACGCCGGAAGGCGAAGAGACATTGCCGTTGGGCTACTTCGATGACCGACCCTACATTGAACTTGGTTACGGCGTCGAGAACATATTCAGGTTTCTGAGGATAGACTTCGTCCATCGTATGTCTTATCTCGAAAACCCGGACATCAGGAAATTTGCTGTTATGTTCAGCTTCCAATTCAACCTGTAAAAGCAAAATCCTTTGAGCGTGGGAATAACTTCTTAATTATTACCCTGCCTCGTTATGAATTAAAAGTAGCATATTTGTGCCCTGAATTAATTTTGTAGTTTAGTTCAAATCATGAATGTAAAAATTTCTCTTCCGGACGGTAGTGTTCGGGAATATCCGCAGGGGGTTAAAGGTTCGGAAATAGCTTCAAGCATAAGTGAGGGCCTGGCGCGAGTATCATTAGCCATTGAAGTAAATGGTGAGATATGGGATCTTTCCCGTCCCATTCAAAATGATGCTTCCATAAAAATTCTGACTTGGAACGACAAGGGTGGGAAGACCACTTTCTGGCATTCCTCGGCACACCTTATGGCCGAGGCGCTTGAAGCACTTTATCCGGGCGTTAAATTCGGTATTGGCCCTGCAATCGAAAATGGATTTTACTATGATATAGATCTGGGTGATCGCTCATTTGGTGAAGAAGAGCTCGTGGCAATAGAAGCAAAGATGAAAGAGCTTGCCAAGAAAGAGAGTGTCTACACCCGAAAGGATGTTAGTAAAAAAGAGGCGCTGGAGTATTTTACAAAAAAGGACGACCCTTATAAGATCGAGCTGATCAGCGGACTCGAAGACGGAAAAATCACTTTCTATCAGCAAGGTAACTTTGTCGATCTCTGTAAAGGTCCACACATACCCAGCACTGGTTTCATCAAAGCGGTGAAATTGTTGAATGTTGCCGGCGCCTACTGGCGCGGAGACGAGAAGAACAAGATGCTCACCCGTATTTACGGAATCACATTCCCCAAGCAAAAAGAACTCGAGGAATATATTCACCTGATAGAGGAAGCAAAAAAGCGCGACCATAGAAAGTTGGGACGAGAGCTAGAGCTGTTTGCATTTTCCGAAAAAGTAGGAATGGGATTGCCATTATGGTTGCCCAAAGGAACCATTCTTCGCGAACGCCTGGAGCAGTTCATGCGCCGTGCGCAGGTTAAAGCGGGTTATGATCCCGTGGTGACACCTCATATCGGCGGTAAGTCGCTGTATGTTACCTCAGGTCACTATGAGAAGTACGGGAAAGATTCATTTCAACCTATACATACTCCTGACGTGGGAGAAGAGTTCTTGCTTAAGCCGATGAACTGTCCTCATCACTGCGAGATCTACAAAACAAAGCCGAGGTCATATCGCGATCTGCCAATCCGGTTGGCCGAGTTTGGTACGGTATACCGTTACGAACAGAGCGGTGAGTTACACGGCCTCACCAGGGTACGTGGATTTACTCAGGATGATGCCCATATTTTTTGCCGCCCGGATCAGGTCAAGAATGAATTTATCAAGGTCATCGACCTCGTTCTTCACGTATTCCGGTCGTTGGGATTCGAAAACTATACCGCACAGGTTTCGCTGCGCGATCCCAACAACAAGCAGAAATACATCGGGCAGGATGAGTTGTGGGTTAAAGCTGAAAGAGAAATCCAGGAAGCCGCCGACGAGCGAGGCCTTCAGACAGTGGCAGTCGTTGGCGAGGCCGCTTTTTACGGTCCGAAGCTTGATTTCATGGTCAAAGACGCTCTGGGCCGTAACTGGCAGCTGGGCACCATTCAGGTCGACTACCAGCTTCCGCAGAGGTTTGAATTGGAATATGTAGGTTCAGATAATCAAAGGCATACCCCGGTGATGATCCACCGGGCGCCATTTGGGTCTCTGGAGCGTTTCGTGGCCGTTTTGATAGAACACTGCGCGGGAAACTTCCCGCTTTGGCTGGCGCCGGATCAGATCGCGGTTTTGCCGATATCTGAACGATTTAACGATTACGCAAAGCACGTTTATGATACCCTCAAAGAGCAGGATATCAGAGGCTTACTGGATGATCGCGATGAGAAGATCGGTCGCAAGATCAGGGATGCTGAGACACAGAAAATTCCCTTTATGCTCATTGTTGGCGAAAAAGAGGTCGCCGATAGCCTTGTAGCAGTCAGGAAACACGGTAAAGGGGATCAGGGAAGTGTAAGACTTTCCGAGTTTGTTGAGCAATTTCGCAAAGACTGTGCTCCTCCGGCATTTTGAAAAACTAAAAATATAACGATCTTTGCACCCTGTTTTAAAAAA
>DASVBA010000148.1:0-4537 GCA_036376095.1 Chryseolinea sp. | reverse complement strand
CCAAAATACCCATGAGTGGGAAAATTGAATTGCGACTCGCGGGATACAATTTTTGGTTCAAAACTGCATGTGAATTAACCCTTAATATAGAAGTCTGAGATCAATCGACGGTACGATGACGACCAGTCAAGGCCCTCATCGTATAGCAAGATCTCTCCCTCGTCAACCCAATGATTGTTCGTGCTGAATTCAAGCAAGGTTCGTTCTACCGACTTTTCCCTCCTGGTTTTAAAGTGATATCGACGATTACAACAAAGATGGTGCCGGCTGGCTAACTCCGTGAATATCATGGCTTCCTCGTACGGGAGGATAAGGTTAAATCGTCCATCCGATGTCAATAAGCGCAAGACCGCTGATAGCAATTCCTCGTAAGTAAGCGAGGATGTATGTCGGACCTGGTGGCGCCCGTGGTGCTGTGGCTTGAGGCTGTTATTGAAGTATGGAGGGTTCGTCACGATGAGGTCAAAACGAGTTTCCGGAAAATAATTCTGTACCGCGACCTGATGAACACCAATTCTTGACGACCAGGGTGAGTTAGCGACATTGTCAGTTGCCTGTTCAGCGGAATTCTTTTCAATCTCTACGGATTCCAGCCGCGTCGAACTCGACGTACGCTGCGCTAACATAAGAGCAATGACCCCTGATCCTGTACCGATATCAAGGATCTTTTCAGCATTCGATACATTAACCCACGAACCGAGTAGCACTGCGTCAGTGCCAACCTTCATAGCGCACCTGTCGTGACGAATTGAAAATTGTTTAAAATGAAAGTAAGTACCGCTTTTCATACCTTCAGGGGGCAAAATAAATATTAATTGCTATGCAGAAAATCAGATGGGGGATTTTGGGTTGCGGAAAGATAGCCAGGAAGTTTGCGTCAGATCTCAAACTTGTAAAAGATGCTTCCTTGGTGGCAGTTGCCTCTCGGGACGAAGAGCGGGCAAAAGAATTCTCGAAGACGTACCATGCAGAACTTGCTTTCAACTCTTACGATGCGTTGGTCAGCAGCGATAAGATCGACGCTATTTACATCGCCACTCCCCACGGCCTTCACCACGAACATGCATTGCTTTGTCTTAAGAACAAAAAAGCTGTGTTATGTGAAAAAGCTCTCGCGTTGAACGTAAGGCAGGTAACTGAGATGATCGAGACATCCAGAGTCCACAAAGTGTTCCTCATGGAAGCGTTTTGGACCAAGTTTTTGCCACAATTTCAAAAGGTCAATGACCTGATTAACCAAGGTGCTATTGGAAAACTGAAATTGATTCAAGCTGACTTTGGTTTCCGCGCAGAACAACCCACTCCTCAGCGGTTATTTGATCCTAAGTTGGGTGGTGGCGCTCTTCTGGATATCGGTATCTACCCTGTATTTATGGCGACGTCTTTATTGGGACGCCCGGACGAAGTCGAAGCAGTTATGTCTCCTTACCCATCAGGTGTTGACGAACAGATCTCGGCAGTTTTGAAATTCAATGATAAAGAAGCACTTGCTATTACCAGCGCAACTTTTGCAGCGGTCACACCTGTGGAAGCTACAATAGTCGGTACTGAGGGCTATATCCGGATGACCAACCGTTTTCACAACGCGGTCGCTAATATTGAGCTGATAAATTCAGAAGGCAGTCAACCGGTTCCGGTTCACAAAGAGGAAGGTTTTGGGTACCAGTTTGAAGCGAGGCACGTTGGTGAATGACTTAGGAAGAATCTTATTGAGAGCCCGGTCATGAGTCACGCCGATTCGCTGTTATTAATGGAAACGATGGATCGCATACGGGCAAAGTGTGGAATCAGCTATGAGGTTGATTAGACAAGTGCCTGAATCGCGACGAAAGAAAAAATTGAGTACTTTTCGGATTCCATTATAATAGAACTATGCAGAGAGAACTTAAATTGACTGGCACAAAAGATGACGTTATGTCGAACGTCGAAAATCACTTATTGAGTCTTGGATTCCGGATTGCTGCAAAAGATATGAAACGGCCATGGGGAGGTTTCTTCGTTTTGGATGAATCACAGGCTAAGCAGTTCGCAAGTTTATATTTTCCAGAAGTAGAGATCGATACCCTGAAGATAAGCGGAAAGCTTAGTCCCAAGATCCTCATGGTGGAAACTAACAAAAGACTGTCGTGGCAATATCATTTTCGCCGCGCCGAGATATGGAAACTTGTGGCGGGGGTCGCCGGTGTAGTTACCAGTGAAACTGATGCAGAAGGCAATTTGCATCAGTTGACGGTTGGTGAGACCATCCGGCTGAAGCAGGGTCAACGGCACCGTCTCGTCGGCCTGGACGGATGGGGAATGATCGCGGAAATTTGGCAGCACACCGATAGTCAACACCCTTCCGATGAAGATGATATCGTGAGGGTGCAGGACGACTTCGGCCGTTAGCGTCAACCCAATACACCACGGATGGTATATACACTGCTGAACATTTTATCGACTATCGTAATCTTTCAGCTTCTTCTGCTGTCCGTTTTCTTATTTAGCGTAAACCGCGGAAAATCCAGGAGTAACAAACTGCTCGCGTCATTTTTTGTATTGTTGGCAATCAACCTTACGGATGGGTTGCTTGTTTATTTCGGGTTTTACGAGAAATTTCCCGCATGGGCACACGTAGAAGATGGATTTGTGTTTCTCATCGGGCCCGTTCTTTTCTTTTACACGAAGTCGGTCGTGTACAGAAAATTTGAGTGGAAGGCAGGGCATTTGTTGCACCTTATCCCCTTTATTTCTTTCACTGTCGTCTTTCAGATTTACTATCACCTTCAGACCTCCGATTATCAGCATTTGATTCAATCGGCGATCCAGCGACAGCAACTACCGGCAGAATTTTACTTTTCCGTTGTTTTAGTCTACGCTCATGTAGGCACCTATCTGTACTTTGCTTACCGCCAGATCATATTTTACAGGCAGCAACTGCAGCAGAGATTTTCCCAGTTGCACAAACGTAACCTCGACTGGCTCATGTTCATGATCCTTTCTGTGGCGGTTATGTTGTTGATCACATTAATGTATTCGCTATTGCCGCTAGCCACTCAGGAATTGCTACATGCTGGCCTCATCGTGGTCATTGCATTTATCTTCGGCTTCGTAAACACAATTGTCTGGAAAGCATTGAATCAACCGTTGATCTTTTCCGGAGTTGAGCAGGAGACGGAAGCAATTAACAATGCAGGATTCTTGACCGACCTCGATAAGGCCGACTACGATAGAAAAGTGCAGCAGGTGATTAGATCAGAGCAAGCATTTCTCAATTCAGACCTAACCTTGGATGATCTCGCCGATCGCACGAACATACCCTCAAAGAAATTGTCGCATTTCATTAACGATTACTACAAGCAGAATTTTTTTGATTTTGTTAACTCCTGCAGGATCAATGAGGCAAAACGAATATTGACAGAATCAAATGACCCAAAGCTTACCGTGTTGGAAGTGATGTACCAATCTGGGTTTAACTCAAAATCGTCCTTTAATACCCTGTTCAAAAAGAAGACCGGACAGACTCCTTCCGAATTCCGGAAAGGTCTTCAAAAATAAGGTTCGACTTTCCTCCAAATGCGTTCGACTTCCTGAATTCGGTCGACCGGACGCCTCCTTAGTGCGTTTTTTGATCGTAAAACGCTGCACACATGAAAACGAAACTTCTCCGTCGAACCGTCCTCTTTATTGGCACCTCTTTGGCATTCATGCTTCTGTCCCCCAAATGGCTTTTTCCGGTGGCAGCGTGGATTGCGCCTTTCCTTCTCATTTTCCTCATCGCCAGTTTAAAGCCCTGGAAGTCTTATGCCGCCGCGGTGACGATTTTATTTATATCCTCGCTGGTAGCGCAGCATAACGTCATGCCATTCCCCGGCATTTTTTTTCCCGTGATGGTTTTTGTGTTAAGTCTTCAGGGTGCCATTCCGTATTTCTTAAACAGGCTTCTGTATCCAAAAATTTCTGGATGGACGAAGACACTGATATTTCCTTTTAGTCTGGTGTCTTTCGAGTATCTAAGTTCTTTTAGTGGCGGCGGAAGTTGGTCGTCGATCGCATATACTCAAGTATCAAACGCGCTCCTGATTCAGGCTACTTCAATTGGAGGGATTTGGCTAATCACTTTTTCGATCGGCTGGTTTGCGTCGCTTTTGTTTTGGATGAGCGAAGAAGAATGGAAGTGGGATTCCCTCCGGACTCCGGCAATTTGCTTTACGGCGACCATGTCGGCGATTATGTTCTATGGGTTGGCCAGAACAAGTTTCATGTTTTATCCAAAGCAAAACACCGTCAGAGTCGCGGGACTGACCAACAATCATGTGCCATTGCTGCAGGTAATGTATGAGGATACTTTCGGGAAGAAGCTTCAATTTGACGAAGGAGCGCTAACACAAAATTCTCCGGAGCTTGCCGAACTTAATAAAGGGTTTGCGGCTTTTCTCGAAGATCCTGAAAATGTAAAATTCAAAGGCACGCGCTTGAAGCTTGAAGAGGCGCAGCATAAACTTTTGGCGCTGAGCAGAAAGGAAGCACTTGCGGGTTCCAAGATTGTCGCTTGGTC
>DASVBA010000111.1:0-2652 GCA_036376095.1 Chryseolinea sp. | reverse complement strand
AGATGAAATCAGGATCAGGAAGCTTAATTTGTTCAATAGCCCTAGCGATAATTTTTGTTGCGCACACTTCGAAATCACAGGACACAAAGTCCACGGATCTTGAGGGGAGATGGGATATGGTTATTTCAATGGATGGCAAAGACCTCCCATCATGGCTTGAAGTGCGTCACTCCGGAGTTCATACCCTTGTTGGTAGTTTTGTTTATGCTAACGGAAGCGCAAGACCCGTTTCTGAAGTGAAACTTGCCGGAGGAAAATTTACATTTTCAATACCTCCACAGTGGGAAAAAGAAACAAACTACCTTGACTTCGAGGGAACTGTTGTGCCAGATGGACTAAAGGGAACAATGAAGTATGTCGATAACAAAACCTACAACTGGACGGCCACACGTGCACCGTTGCTAAAGAGAACAAAAGAGCCGGTTTGGGATAAACCAATAGCGTTGTTTAATGGCAAAGATCTGAAAGGCTGGCGTGCAATGGGCGAAAATCAGTGGGTCGTGGAATCAGGGATCCTGAAGAGCCCGAAATCAGGAGCAAACCTGGTATCAGACGACAAATTTACAGACTTCAAACTTCACATTGAATTCCGCTATCCCAAAGGAAGCAATAGTGGTGTTTACCTAAGAGGTCGTTATGAAGTACAGATCATGGACAGCAAAGGTTCGGAACCTGATTATGGTTTGTTCGGAGGTGTTTATGGATTCCTTACACCTAATGAGATGGCAGCAAAAGATGCCGGCGAATGGCAAACGTTCGACATAACGCTTGTCGGCAGAACAGTAACAGTGATTGCAAATGGAAAGGCAGTCATTACTGAACAGATCATCCCGGGAATAACTGGCGGCGCTCTCGACAGCAAAGAAGGCGAACCAGGTCCGATACTTATTCAGGGAGATCATGGGGCCATCGAATTCAAAAGTATCGTAGTCACGCCCGCTAAATAACTATGAACCATTACAGTGTGGTAAGCTCCGCCTGAAGATTTTGTCTGGCGGATGCTTCGTATTTTTCCCTGAACAATGACGTTTTGTAGATCGTCCGCATTCCAAGAAAGTGAAGTAGCACTTTCTTTCGTCCGGGATTGTAAAGGAAATCAGGATAAATCGAATATTCTTTCCTTACCTGATCGGTATATATCCGATAATCATCCGGACTTTTTCCCAGTATTGAAAGATCTGCATCCGTAAAAAGATCGATCTCGTCATCCACTTGTTCGTGACGTTTCGTGGCAAAAATGAATTCTCTGCATCGAGCGACGGCTTCTGTGGGAACGCCGATCCCATTAAGACGTTTGAACGCAAGCCCGGCACTCTTTTCTTCGTTATTGCTTTTTGTTGGCTTGTAAACTATGTCGTGATAGACCACGGCAAATACCACCACGTTCCAATTGCTGAACCTTGCTTTGACAGGTATTAATTCCAAAAGGAGACTCTCCAGATGTAACAGGTTATGATAGTGGCGTGACGGATCAGAATATTGGTCATCAATCTCTTTCCACAGCTTCGATGTATTATCTTCTGCTGAGTTATAGTTGCTAACTGCATGGAAGAATTCGGCCCTGATCATAAATATGCTGTTCCTAGACTAGTGTGTGCCTTTGAATTTTTCACCGCCGAGACGCAGGGTTCACAAGGAATTAACCAAAAACAATTCGTGCAAAATTTGCGCTTTAGTGATCTCTAAGAACCTTACACTCGCCCCCACACCCGACACTTTAACTTTGAATTTCTGTAGGTATATTCGATTCAAGGTAAATAAAAATTCAAAATGCGATCAATTGTTCTTACTGTTATAGTGATAGTATGTTGTTCTGCGTGCAGAACAAGTACGACGGATCAAAAAACGACAATCGCTGAAAGAAGGATCGCGTTTAATCTTGCCATCGCTCGTCACGATACGTCTGAAATGGTAAGGTACTGGGCTGACGACATCATTGTCATCACTTCGCGAAACGCAAAATTCCTTAGCAAGGGTCAATACGCGGCGGGTCTGGCAACGGAGTTCAAAACAAAAGAAGATGTTGTCTATATCCGTACGCCTGAAATGATCGAAATTTTCCCCGCCTGGGAAATGGCTGCCGAATCTGGTCGCTGGATTGGAACCTGGAAAAACGGTGATGAAGAGATTGAAGTCACGGGTACCTATTATGCGAAATGGAAAAAGGTCAATGACCAATGGTTGGTTAGCGCTGAAGTCTATACCCCATTGAATTGCAAGGGTGGAAGTTATTGTACACAGTACCCCTGAATCCCGTTCAGGGCCCCCGGGAGTCTGGCATTATAAGGTGACAGAAAATCCCGTCTGCAGCAAAATTATTTTTCTGAAGACGGGACTTAGAGGTCAATTATTGAACGATCTTATAAACTTTTCCGGATGCGACGGTACCGTCGTTGGTAAGTACGTAAACTTCACCATCGGCGTCTTGTCCGAATCCCAGCACATATTCGTTCAATTCATTATTTGTGCCGGTACCTATTTCAAGCTTTGAATAATTCCATGTGCTGCCGGTACGATCAGCGGCAAACACAGCTCCATCGGCGCCATCTGACTGCGTGAGCACACCGAAAATGTACTTACCGCTTAGCTCGGGAATAGCCGTGCCTTGATATACATACCCACCAATGGAAACATTTCCCAGTCCATCGCTAA
>DASVBA010000104.1:0-2713 GCA_036376095.1 Chryseolinea sp. | reverse complement strand
GGAACTTGTCCTTCTTCGCGCAGTCTTTGTGACTCAACCTTACCGAGATTTGCTCTTCGATACCCTATAATCTCAATGGTTTTCATAATTGTTTATTTGTTTATTGTTTAAAATTAAAGTTTGATGAATAAGGAGCTGATGGACTCATTGTCGTGGATCTTTCGGATCGCCTTCGCATAAAGCGTTGACACGGTCAGCACTTTTATCTTTGGAGCCGCCTGCCTCAAAGGTATTGTATCGGAAACTGCAATTTCCTCCAGCACCGAGTTTTCGATGTTTTCGTATGCCTTGCCGGACAGAACCGCATGCGTACAGACGGCTCTCACTGTCTTTGCCCCTTTTTCTTTCAGAAGCGTTGCCGCTTTGCAAATTGTGCCGGCTGTATCGATAAGATCGTCGACAAGCACTACGTCTTTGCCTTCCACTTCACCGATCAATCGCATTGATTCTATTTTGTTTGCTTCTTTCCTGAACTTGTCACAAACGGCGAGCTCGGCGTCAAAGAACTTGGCAAAGCTCCTTGCACGTTTGATCCCTCCGACGTCGGGAGAGGCAAACATAATGTCGCTCAGCCCAAGCGATTTCAGATAAGGAACAAATATGTACGAACCATCAAGGTGATCCACAGGTATATCGAAGAAACCTTGAATCTGATCCGCATGAAGGTCACATGCCATAATGCGTGTAGCCCCTGCAGCAGAGATCAGGTTCGCGATAAGTTTTGCCGCGATAGCAACCCGCGGTTTGTCTTTCCTATCCTGCCTCGCGTATCCGAAGTAGGGGATGACCACGTTGATGCTTGAAGCGCTTGCTCGTTTGGCAGCGTCTACCATCAACAACAATTCCATCAAATGATCAGCAGGAGGAAACGTGGATTGAATAATAAAGACTTCATGGCCACGAACCGACTCAGCAATAAACGGAGACATCTCCCCATCACTGAATTGCTGGTAGTCTACTTCACCCAAAGGCTCGCCGTATGCGTTAGCAATCTTGTCGGCCAGGTAGGTGGTAGCTCTTCCGCTGAAAATCTTTACAGACATTGTCTTAGTCGCTTACTGTTATTCGTCAAAGGTCAATCGCCAGACTAACTATTAACGATTAACAAAGAATCCCGCCATGCGGGATTCAAAATCCGTTGTCCGACCAGGGCTCGAACCTGGACTTTCCTGAATCAAAATCAGGCGTGTTGCCAGTTACACCATCGGACAGTTTACCCGATAGCCTACCGGGAACCCGTTTTTTGGGCTTGCAAATGTAGAACTTATTTTCAGAATTTTTACCCCTCTAGGGAAATTTTAGAGGTCTTTTTCGTCGGCTGTGGCAGTCGCACCTTCCATGAATCCTTCAGCCCAGAAACGGTATTTATCAAGGATCGAAATCACAGCGTTTCTCAAATGGCGGCTGTTATTGAAATCGATTGAACCGTATTGGGTAGTGGCATATCCCTGCCAGATGGACCGATTCTGGCGCCTATCGTAGAACTGGATCAACAGCGTACCGGTGTTCAGGTTGTACTTTTGCTGATCGTAGTTAATGTTTTCGTTCTGCGTCTTCACCCATTCCTCGATCTCTGGCTGGCTATAACCATTGAACCTCAGGCTGTCAGCAAACATCTTAAAACCGATAATCAAGTGCGGTTTGTTCGGATTCTGCCGGTATCCGAGAAACTTCATACGCGCCACGATGGATTTCTCGATGATCTCATTGGTCATCGTCGAATCGCTCGGCCCAGCGGGTTTCATAATGTCATACGTTCGGTACTTTTTGAAATTGCCTTTGTAGCTGTAGTCGTACTCAACAGGTAATTCCTTATATCCCAGACAGGAAGCTAAAAGAATCAGCAAAAAGAAGAAGGAGTAGATTTTTTTCATGCCATCAACATTTAGTCCGAACGAAATTAAAACCAACGCTGAATATAATATTATTACTCCGTCCTAACAACTTCGGGGTGAAACCTTTTGTTCAACCCTTAAGAATGTTTTTTGACCCAATCCCTCGCGTTGATGAACGGTTCGATCCAGGGGGAAATCATATCATCTTTTCGCATTTTGGGATAGTATCCCCAATTCCAGGGAAAGAGAGAGCGCTCAAGATGAGGCATAATAGCCACGTGTCGGCCGTTTTTCGATGCCAACGCCGCGACGGCAAAATCGGAGTCATTCGGATTTCCGGGATATTCAACATGTGAGTAGGTAGCGGCTACCTGAAATTTTGATTTATCCTCTGGCAATACAAAACGCCCTTCACCGTGTGCTACCCAAACTCCTAACCTCGCCCCAGCCAATGAGCTCATAAGAACGGAGTTGTTCTCAGGAATTGTTACGTTGATAAAAGTGGACTCGAATTTTCCTGATCCATTGTGATGCATTTTCGGATGATCCCTCCACTCCGGATAAAGAAGTCCTAGCTCCATCATTAATTGACATCCGTTGCAAACGCCCAGGCTGAGCGTATCATGTCGCTTGTAGAAATTGTCGAGCGCCTGCTTCGCTTTTGGATTATACAAAAATGCACCTGCCCATCCTTTTGCTGATCCGAGCACATCAGAGTTCGAGAAACCACCGACAAATACAATCATGTTAACGTCCGAAAGATCTTCACGACCCGATACAAGATCAGTCATATGAATATCTTTCACATCAAACCCGGCCAGGTACAACGTGTAGGCCATCTCACGGTCGCCATTGACACCCTTTTCACGAATGATCGC